>JAIRKP010000113.1 GCA_031260085.1 Holosporales bacterium
TGTATTTTTTAGCCAATTTACTGGTAAATTTATTTGCTATGCTATATGATAACTATAACCAAAGTGCAATACTAGGCATTTTTATGAAGCTCTACTCTTCTATAAGTTGTGTTTTACGTATATCCCTTTTTCTTGTATTAGTGTGTGCTCTCGTTATTTCCTTATTTGATGTTTTGAAATCTGCCTTCATGTATAACATCCAGATTAATTCCGTAATTTTATTATCTGCTTTAATCGGAATTATTTCTGTTTATCAAAGATTATTTTTATATTCTAGAGAATATTCACTTCTTTGTAAATTTGATGATCTTTCGTTGAAAACTATAAATAAACTAAAAATCATAAAACCTATAACATTATATATTACTAAATCCAATAAATTGATCTCCCAAGCAAAATTACAAACTATAATGGCTAGTATTGAAAAAAAAATGGATGATTACGTATCGTTTCCTAAATACATTTCTGGAATTTTAATCTTTCTTGGCTTATTGGGAACTTTTTGGGGATTGTCTCACACAATCGGAAATGTTGCGAACATAATAGACAATTTGGGCATAGGGCAATCTGATGCAGCTGAATCGTTTCTGAAATTAAAAAATAGCTTAAAAATTCCCCTAGCAGGTATGGGAATTGCATTTGGATGTTCTTTGTTTGGATTATCGGGATCCCTCATAGTAGGGTTTTTAATGGCTAGCCAAAAAAAAGCTGCAGATGATTTTCTTTATAAAATCGAGGAATGGATAACAAAGCATACAGTTAGCTTTGATTCAATTGACAATCAGCCTGAATTCCATGGCACCGTTTTTTCGATGGGGCTTTTGGAAAAAACGATTGAAACGATGTATGCATTCCAAAATCAATTGAAAGATCTTGATGAAAATAGAATAAATTTGTTCAATATGCAAAAAGAAATTTCGGAAAAAATATCTAAATTAACAGACGCTTTAACTGTTCATCAAGATATTATAAAAGCTTTGGGGAAAAATCAACTGGAGCTGCAAACGTTAACAATCTCAACATCACAAAAGATGACAGACGTTGTTTGGAAAGACATCGCAACAAAATTGACATCTATAGACACCTCATTAAATTCATTAGTTCACGAATCAGTTTCTGGGAAAAAATATATTGTTGAAACATTAGGGAATGATATACGCATGATATCTAAAACTTTGTCAGTACTCATGAGAGAGTAGTATGGATAATTCGTTTAGAGAAAAATTAATCTCTATATTGAATAGATGCGAAGTGGTGCGAGAACAGCTCAATAATCAAATAGATTTTGATCCTAAAGCGTTTGCAACGTTATCAAAAGAATTTTCAAATCTATCCGGAATTTCAAAGGAGATAACTTTATTATTTGCTAAAGAAGAAGAATTAAAAGCAACAATTGATTTATCTGAAAATTCTAATGACAAAGAAATAAAAGATATGGCCTATGATGAAGTTTTAAAGATAAGACAGACCATTGAAGAAATAGAATATAAAATAAAAATTTTATTACTTCCAAAAGACATTGATGATGACAAAAACGCAATTCTAGAAGTCCGAGCAGGAACAGGAGGAGATGAAGCGGGGCTGTTTGCGGCGGCTCTGTTTAGAATGTATGAACTTTATTCTGAATTTCATGGGTGGACTTTTGAAGTTTTAGATTTTAACGAAAGTGGAATTGGCGCAATAAAAGAAGCAAGCGCTAGCATTTCAGGGAAAGGAGTTTTTTCTAGACTAAAATTTGAATCCGGAGTTCATAGGGTGCAAAGAGTTCCCGAAACAGAAGCTTCCGGACGAATCCATACTTCAGCGGCTACCGTCGCTGTTTTGCCAGAGGCGGAAGAAGTCGATATTCAAATAGATGAGAAAGATCTGCAGATAGATACGTATAGATCTTCCGGCGCTGGTGGTCAACATGTAAACAAAACAGATAGTGCTGTTCGTATAACGCATATTCCAACGGGAACAATAGTCGCAGTTCAGGATGAAAGATCTCAACATAAAAATAAAGCAAAAGCTATGAAAATTTTGAGAGCGAAGATATACGAAAATGAAAAAATTAAGCAAGATCTTTCTAGGTCTACAGATAGAAAAAACCAAGTAGGCTCTGGAGATCGATCTGAAAGAATTAGAACTTATAATTTTCCCCAGGGGCGAGTTTCTGACCATCGTATTAACCTCACACTTTATAAAATAGACAAAATTATGGACGGAACTGCTCTTGATGAAATTATTGATAAGTTGATTGAATTTGATCAAGCTGAGAAATTAAAAGGCGAGAACATATAAGATACGAATGGCAAAAAAGAAAATCAATAGGCGTACTAATAAAATTAAACCCAAATTGTTTCTTATTATTTTTATATTATGCTTGATACTAGGAGGATATTATTTTTATACGAATGCAATAATTTCAATTTGGAATACCATATTCACTACGAGTCTGAAAAATTTGGGTCTGACTTTAAATACCATAAAAATTACGGGGGCAAACTCGAGAACAGAAAAATTAATTATAAATAATTTAAATTTTAAAAAAGGAGACAATATCTTCAAGTTCTCTACAGATGAGATATATACTAAAATAAAACAGATCGGATGGATTAAAGAGGCAATCGTAAAAAAATTACTACCCAACACTTTGCAAATTAAAATTGTTCAACGCACCCCGATTGCTGTGTTTCAACATGATTCAATTCTTACACTTATAGATAGCGAAGGAACCTTCATAGAAGATATCAAGACAATGCAGCAAAGACTTCCTATAGTGGTGGGTGAAGATGCCAATATCTATGCTGGGCCTGTTTTATCTTCTATTTTTAAATATGAAAATATAAATAAAGAGTTGTGTTCGATGGTATTTGTCAGGAAACGTCGCTGGGATTTGTTTATTTGTAATGGAATTCAAGTAAAGTTGCCGGATAATAATATCGAAAAATCCTTGAATATTTTAGAGGATTTGCTGAAGCAAAAAAAACTCAACAACAAGATAGTTAAATCCATAGATCTTCGAATCCCAACGCAAATAATTATCAAAGGACTAAAACCGAAAAACAATCACAATGTTGTATAGTTGTAACTTATTAGTTAATTTGTGTCAAAAAAAGATAAGAATTTTCGGGCAATATGCTCATAAGTATACTCAGCTTCTGGCTCCGTGTCTTTTTGTAATAATTAAGGTGTGAAACCAAATTTATCATTAACTTATAACTAAACAATTGTAATAAGATTATTGTTATGATAAATTTATGATGTGCATTCCTTGGTAGCTCAGTCGGTAGAGCAAGTGGCTGTTAACCACTGGGTCGGCGGTTCGAGTCCGTCCCAAGGAGCCAAGATTAACTATTTTTCAGAACGTTCTATGAATGCAAATATTTCAGAAGTAAATCATTCAATGTATTAACAGGCGCAACGTTCACTAAAATTAAATAAAGCCATTGCTGCACTAATTAGTGTTTTCAATCTCTTTTTGTTTTTGAAATAATTCCGACATTAGAATGAAAGAATATTGGAACGCCTGGATATGCTTTTTGAATTATAGCGCCATGAGGTAAAATAAAATTATGTTTATGGTATAAAATACAAAAGGATAAGTTAAAAAATGGAAATTTGCCTGTTCGAACCTGAAATAGCTCAAAATGCGGGAACAATTGCCAGGTTGTGTGTTTGTTTTGGAATCGATATGAGTATTATAGAACCATCTTCGTTTATATTAACTGATAAGAACTTTAAACGAGCAGGTATGGATTATTTACAGAAAACAAATATCAAACTACACTCTTCATTTGCTGAATTTAAAAAACAGTATCAGGGTAGAATAATATTATTCGATACTAAAGCTACTAAAAATTATTATGATTTTCAATTTCAAAATACAGACTGCTTAATATTTGGCAAGGAAAGTATAGGGATTCCAAGGGAAATTTTTAAACAATGCGACGAGGCATTAGTTATCCCAATGATCAAAGACGCAAGATCCCTAAACTTAGCAATTACAGTAGCCATCGGCTTATCCGAGGCAATAAGACAGATTCATAAACATCTGAGTTAATATGAAAGATATCACTTTTTATCCAAAAAGCTTAAGTTTTTTGGCCCACGGGGCGCGAGTATGGTATAATAATTATACCATACTCGCGCCCATAGTCTGTCAAGGATCACTTCGTTCTCCTCCTTGACAGACCATATTATAATATATTTAATATCTCAGATCTCAGCACGGAGTTTCTTTTTTCCTATTCTTTTTAAGCTTTTCTCGTATTTGACGAGCATAGACTTCTTATTACAACCAGCAGCTGTCTGTCCAAAAGCATTAGCTATCTTTAGCGTTATAAGAGCTAATCAATTGGCTTACTCTATATATTAACCGTCTTAACCATTAGTTTTACCGAATTAATTCATACTACAGATTAGATATCATCTAAAATAATGCTTCGTCCGTGTTTGTGCTTTTTCCTCACCTCGAACAGGGACGTCTGTGGGGCGCACTGTGCCAACCGATTGTCAGCAATGCAGACGAGATCATCGGCGGAGCGACGCAGCAGGAACCAAATCGGCAACTCCCACAATCATCACACCACTGCACCCGCCTTACCATATGCTACCGGAAGCTCACCAACCCGATAGCGCCGCAGAGATCGGGCACGCGAACTCCTATCGACCACTTTCCGGGCTATTATTCATCGTTAATCAAATTTCTGAAGCTCGCTCTTCCCGAATATCCGATTACACAGATCAAAATGAGCAGAAAGAGGTCTCCGCCAAAATTGACGTTGTTACAACTTTGCCCCACAGATCACAGCCAGGGAATCCTATGCCAAACTCCGAGGAGCACGCCAACGCATGCTCCGACCATTTGCCCCGATCACTAAGTTCACGGGCATGTAACAACACCTACTATCTCGCGGTGACCCCAGCGCAGATAAACGCAATCAGCTCTTCCTAAAAACAAAGGGGACAAGTAAGGTCACACCTGGCCACCTTGGTTCTCCCCCAGCCCAACCGAACATGGCTTGGGGGCAAACCAGGTACCACAATTTCTAACGATATAGGAGAAAGTAATATCTCCTCTAAAATACCGCCTCCTTGTTGTTTTTACTTTTTGCTATAAGATATAAGATATATCCCATAACGCCGACGGTCGCTAGGGATCCTGCGATAAATGGCCCTGCTGAGCCTTGCAACCCAAGAACTTGAGCAAATTTGGATGATTCTCCTGCTATGTAATTTGAGCAAAATAAAGCTATGGCGTCGATTCCATAGTATATTGCAAATGCTGTTCCTATCAATGATTTCGGAGCCGATTTAGCAATGACTGAAGATAAAAGGCCGTGGGTCGATCCCATATGAATTCCGACGAGAATATAGACTAACACCATACTGAGCGTCCCGCAGGCAAACAAAGCCGTCAAGTGTGCTATCAAAAATATAAATGTTCCCCCAAGAAATATAAGTTTTTTATCAATTTTATCAGATATTTTCCCAATAGGAATGGCGATTATAGCTGCGCAGATTTCATACATTGCCATGAAAAGAGGAAAGCTGGCTATGTTATTAGGGAGAACTTCCTTTGCGCGAAGCGTCAGAAATCCTTCGCTAAACCTAGCAAACATAAGAATCGAAACCATTATAATAAAAGACCAATAAGATTTTGGCAATTTGGAAATGTCTTTTATATTCCACTTATGTTTTTGCGATAGTTTATTATTTTTTTCTTCTTTATAGTTAATTTTGATTTTATTATTATAAATATATAAAGCTATTATTGTCGGAATAATTGCAAGCGTAAATATTAATCTAAAATTGCAACCTAATAATTTTACAATCAAAGATGTAAGAACTGAGCCTGTTAAATTTCCGGATATGTTCATCGTATAGCGGACTGAATATGCAAATCCTTTAGCAGTCGATATTTCGGCTAATATTGCATCTGATGGAGCTTGCCTCAATCCTTTTGCAAATCTATCTAATGATTTTGCAATGAAGACAAATAAAATGTTAAAAGAGCAGGCCAGTGATACTTTACTCAATGCCGTTAAACAAATCCCAGTGAATAACATTGACTTTTTTTTCTTAAATATATCTATCAGAAATCCAAAGAGTAATTTGGATATGAATGATAAAAATATAACAGTACCTTCGAGCAAGCCGAACGATTTATAGCTTCCTTTTAACTCATCTATTATAAAAATAGGAAGTAATGTAAAAATCATAGCTGAGGCAAAACCCCAAAAATAATGCATAATACAAAGCCAAAGAGCAATTTTACCATCTACACTGTTTTGAGAAAATTTAAAAAATGAGGAAATTTTAGAAATCATTAATTGCATAAAATTATGTTCGCAAACTTTTTACTATAATACTAAGTTATAGCTTAGAAGTTATGATTACAAGGAAACTTTGTGAAATCTAAAATATGTAATAAATTTAATAAAGCTGCGAAAGAGTATGATCAGTATGCAAAAGTACAGATTGAATCTTCCAACTATTTAGCAAAAATTATTAATAATGCTCTCAGTAATTTTGAAGTTAAATCGATCATAGACATAGGCGCCGGAACAGGAAAGACTACTCTTGCGATTAAGGAGTATTACCCTGAAGCAAATTGTACATTATTAGATATTTCGGAAAAAATGCTTAAACAAGCTGAGTCAAATATAAAAGATGTAAATATTATTGTAGCAGATGCTGAAAAGTATGAATTTACTGAAATATATGATCTCTGTATATCTAATTTATCGGTGCAATGGTTTGAAAATCTTAAAAATTTTCTTGCAAAAATTAAGAATCACTGCAGATATTTTGCATTCTCAACTCTATTAGATTCGAGTTTTAATCAATATAAAAATATGTTTATAAAAAAAAATATAACACCTCCAACATTTGAGTATTTTAACGAAATGAATTTAATAAAATTAATAAAGAGATATGGAAAAATTATTCAAAAAGACATTATTTCATATAACGAATATTTTCCGAATGCAGTCTCGGCTGCGCGTCAATTCAAACAAACAGGGGCTAATCTTTCGCCGATTGAAACAAACAAAAATATGTCAGTATTGTTATCCAATAAACAAAAAATCGCTTTAGAATATGATATCTTTTTCGTAATTTTTAGAACAATAAGTTCAGTTGCCCGAAAAAACCATAGCTTTTCGGGCCCACGGGGCGCGAGTATGGTATCATAATTATACCATACTCGCGCCATCAGTCTGTCAAGGATCACTTCGTTCTCCTCCTTGACAGACTAAACCGCTAATCTCAGTTCCATATAAGAAACACTGAAAACTTTAGGATTTGTATACTTGAAAAGTGAAATTAGGCGATGTACTTTTTAAGTTGCCCGCCAAGCTGTAGATTGTCAGACTCGCGCCCCCGCAAATATTTTGAAAATCGTGATTTTCAAAATAAGCAATGCACTCAACTCATGTGAAGTTGTAAACGATATGCTGCAATACGGTTACAAGAGTTAAGTAGAGTGATTTATTAAAGTAATATTATTTATACCAGAATAAAATCAAAGTGCCCTTGTAAAATTTCGTAATTATAAAAATTAAATTTGGTGTACCCGATAGGATTCGAACCTACGACCTCTTCCTTCGGAGGGAAACGCTCTATCCAACTGAGCTACGGGTACTTTTTACTTTGACAACTTTGCGCAAATTAGTAACTTTTTGCGAAAATAGCTTCCATCGTCGTCTTTTCACCGGTCAATATACAGTTACCCGGAGAATTATTTTGCAATAGAGGAATGCATCTTATTGTAACCGATAAATTATCTAATAGCTCTAAATTATTTTTAGATCCTGCCCAATTTGCCGTAACAAATCCGAAATCGTGTTCTACGAAAAATTCTTTTAATTCCTCAAATGAAGAAGCAGTTATCGATTTTTCTTTGTAGGTTTGCAGCACTCTTTCTTCCAAAATTTTATTATGTTGTTCTAATAACTCGTCTATTGAAGTTATAAATTCTTCTAATTTCAAATTAAATCGTTCTAAATTACTTAATCTTTTTGTAAAGAATATAGTATTTTCGATTACTTCTTTTGATCCAATTTCACAAACAAATGGAACTCCTTTTTTAATATAAGCCCATTTTTTATCTTGCGGCGGCACATCTTTGATATCTATAAATGCTCTAATGTTCTTAGGTAAAGAGGTTTTTATTTTTTTACAATACTCTAATATTTCCTGTTGTGTTTTTTCACCCTTAAACAAAGGTATGATAACGATATGATAAGGAGCTATTGAAGATGGTAAATTTAATCCATCATCGTCAGAGTGTGACATTATTAAGCCGCCGACAATTCTTGTTGAAATTCCCCAAGATGTTGTATGCGCAAATTGCAAGCTTCCATCTCTTGCTTGAAATTGCATATTCACAGCTTTTGCGAAATTTTGCCCTAAATAATGACTAGTAGCTGCTTGAAGAGATTTTCCATCTTGCATCATTGATTCGATGGTGAATGTATCAATTGCTCCTGGGAATTTTTCATGCTCAGGTTTTTTCCCAGGGATTGCATGCATCTTTAAAATATCTTGTATAAACCATCGATAAACCTCGTGCATTGTTTTTGTTTCATATTCAGCTTCTTTTTTTGTTTCATGAGCTGTGTGCCCTTCCTGCCACAAAAATTCAGTGGTTCTAAGAAACATTCTCGTTCTCATTTCCCACCTGACGACGTTACACCACTGATTGATGAGAATTGGTAAATCTCGATAAGATTTCATCCAATTAGCCATTGATTCTCCAATTATTAATTCTGAAGTAGGCCTAATTGCCAAAGGAACTTCCAATGACGCAGCAGGAACTAATTTACCATCTTTTTGCTCTAATCTATGGTGAGTAACAATAGCCATCTCCTTAGCAAATCCAGCAATGTGCTCTGCTTCTTTTTCAAAAAGATTTATTGGTATAAATAAAGGAAAATAGCAATTGTGATGTCCCAATTCTTTGAATTTATTATCAAGAATATTTTGCATATTTTCCCATATTGCAAAACCATATGGCTTTATTACCATGCATCCTCTAATACTCGAATTTTCAGCCAACTCAGCTTCTGTTATGACTTCTTGATACCATTTAGAAAAATCCTCTCTTCTTGTTACCGATAATGCATTATTTCTCTTAATCGCCATGAATTACCAAATAAAATTAACAAATTATATAACTTTTAGTATATTGCATGTACTTGCTCAATTCATAACGGTTTTTAAGATTTTTATTTCTTATAAATGCCTTAGTCAAAAAATAGAATTCTTTGATTTTCACCTCCGCTGAACAATATATCTATGAGTGCGATATTAAGTGAAGTTTATGGATCTATAATTAAATTAAAAGTATACTATCTTACAACATTATCCCGAACCATTCCTTCTTCTATGGGGACTCAAAAAACAGAAGCTTTTCGGGCTATTATGTTCATTAAATTTCTTAAGAATCAAAATCTCTAAGCGACATCTCCATCGCCATCTGGGCGATATCCTAAAATTTTTAGTTTCGTATGGACCTTTTCTAGCTCTTTTTTTATCATAATGTCTTGAAAATCTTTAACAACTCCTGAGCCGTCGTCTTTCACGTGAATTTTATTTTTCAACTCCCGCTCTTTTTCTAGCAACGACTGTATTTCATTTCGGCCTATTGAAAAAAAAGACATACGTTATTACCGAAAAAGCATTCTATACTCATAGTCCTATATGAGAAAAAAATGTTCAAGAGAAAAAGTTAAAAAATCATTAAATTATTTGACTATTTATGCTCACAACGATTATTTAAGCAATAGTAAAATGAAAAGGTTCCTTCGACCTTGAAGGGCTCAATTTCCCTGAGATACACTTAATAATAGAAGTTGGGCGTCCATATCAAGCTCAAAGGGGAGAATATTTTCGAAATGGATATCATACGAATACCAAATACGTCCAATACATTGTAGATAAGGAGAACCAAAATGAAAGCAAATATTAAAAAGATATCATCAATAGCAGCCACAATAATGGCGACAGGATCGCTTTGCCCACAAACACAGGCAATGGACCACTTTCGGTTTCTGCATGTTCCCATAGTCCAGGATCCTGACCTATTCGTTGAGGTAGCGCCGGAGTTTCTTCCAGATCTCCCTCCTCCCGGCTTTGTTCAAGCCACATGGATCAATCTTCGACACTATCAAGCTCCTCGGGTTATCCCATTCACCGACGTCGCCGATGGCTTTGGGTCTGGTCTCTCAATTGTGATATTCATCCTTGGCCAAGCTCTCGACTCAGATACAGCAGCCTTTCGACCTCACTCCCTAGACACAATATTCCGACTCATAGAGCGGAACAGACCAACACCACAAACAATGAACGTCCTCCAACAGGCTGTTTCTTACTTTCTTCCACAAGATCCGCAAGCCCATATTCCCACCATGACAGAAATTCAGGGCAATCCAGCTGGATTACATTATTTTAAGGCAATTGAGGAAACGCTGCTATTCCTACTGATAAACGATGGAATGTACCCTATTCACCAGGCATGTCTCGCTCATCCCGCAACATTTCAGTTGCTTACAAACAATGGACAACGCGCAGCTCCAATAGATAGTGGGCAGCAACTGTTTGAATCCCTCAAATCAGCCGATAGTAGGCTATTTCCTCTGCCTCCCCCTCCTCCAGAGGTCTTTGCTTAAGTCAACCAACCAGGGTGCCACGCTGGTGCCTCGGTTTATGGGGAAAAGTTTTAGGCTTGAGCAATGGTGTGCCGAGTATTAGAGCATGGGCGCGAGTATGGTATAATAATTATACCATACTCGCGC
>JAIRKP010000047.1 GCA_031260085.1 Holosporales bacterium
AAGAGTATTTATAGAAGCAGTATATTACATAATGCGTATAGGTATACAGCTTCTTCTTATATTTCATGTTGGTATATAGCTTCCTTTTTCATTTTACTGAGATAAAATATTTTTCCTAACAGGATCTAATTTAATAAGTGTTGATGAATTGAATGTATTCCTTATAGGGCAAGGCGCATAAAAACACAGCTTTTCAGAATCAATGAATGTACAATAATGCAGAATTAATCGTTAGCTTGACTCGCGCCCCGGCTTAATGTTTATAAAAATAATTCCATATTATCAAACTTACCGCCATTTGCATACTTATGCTAATATTGTTATTATGACAATATATTTTTTACGGGCGCGGTTAGTATGTCTTTAAAAGAATTAGAAAATAATATTGAGCATTGGGAAAATTGTATATCTCAGGCCACTTCTTTTAAAGAACTAGATAATTTAAAAGCTGATATATTTGGTAAAAGTGGGATTCTTTCCGCTGCCTTCAAAGAAATAACGAATATTGCCACGGAAGAAAAGAAGGCGTTTGGGGAAAAATTAAATTATATAAAACAGCAGCTAGATAATGCAATCCTAAATCAAAAAAATAAATTAAAAGATTACTTGATAGCGGAAAAATTGAAAAATGAAGCGGAAGACATCAATTTGCCCATTCCCGAAAATGCATTTGGCGGGCTGCATTTAATCACCCAATCCATAAGAAGAATAAAAGCACATTATTCAGCCAGAGGGTTTTTGATATTAGATGGCCCTGAAATTGAAACTGAATTTTTCAATTTTGATGCATTAAATATGCCGAAATACCATCCGGCACGGCAAAGTCACGATACTTTTTACCTTGAAGGAGTGCAAGGTCACCTGCTGCGGACTCACACATCTAATGTTCAGATAAGGTCGATGATGTTAGATCGAGGAAAAAGCATCCGGATGCTCTCAATTGGAAAAACGTATAGAAATGATTCTTTGGATGCGACTCATTCTCCAATGTTTCATCAAATGGAAGGACTTGTCGTTGATCAAAAACCAATTAATATTGGGCACTTAAGCAGTGAGTTAAAGAAGCTGATGGCCTTTTTCTTTGAGGTTGAGAATGTTGAAATTAGGCTTAGACCAAGTTTCTTCCCATTCACGGAGCCCAGCATGGAGGTTGATTGCAAATGCATCATTAAAGATGGAAAATTAATTATTTCTGAACATGGCAATAAATGGATAGAACTTGGCGGCGCTGGCATGGTTCACCCCAATGTTTTTAAAGCTTGCAAAATCGAGCAACCTGCATACGGCTTTGCTTTTGGAGTTGGCCTTGATAGATTGGTAATGCTAAAAAATGGAATACAAGACATCAGAAATCTTTTCGATACAGATACCCGTTGGTTAAAATATTATGCTTGTTGATAACCTCTTTTGGTTTTGATTCGGAATTACTGAATAGAGATATATTGCACGAAAAGATGATAATTTTCAAGCGCAAGGATTGAAAAGACTAGCCAAAGAGCACATAAGCATCGATACTCCATGCAAATCCTAAAGTTGTCCAGTGTTCCTTATATGAAACTAAGGTTTATTGCGTTTTCAGATCTTGTCGTCATTAGATGAAAATGCTCCCTATGCAATTGCAGCGAAAGGAACACAAATAGCTAGGTAATAGACCTCTTTCGAATCTCTTTCTTCCAGTCATTGTAAACAGTATGGTAAACAGCCTTGAACCCTAAAAGCAGTTGCTTTTAGGGTTCCACGGGGGCACGATTATCCACAGTCACCCTGCGGGTAAAGTCTTTGATTTTGCAATAAATCTATGATTTATCATAATCGCATTGCTCGTGGGGATCTAAAAGCTTATGCTTATATGGTAACCTCCGTTTTGCGTTAGAAGGCGCTCTAAAGTTTTTCGAGATTAACGTGTACGTCTGTCAAGGAGGAGAACGAAGTGATCCTTGACAGACTGAAGGCGCGAGTATGGTATAATACCTATACCAAACTCGCGCCCCGGGGGGAAATCAAAAAATAAACGAATTTTTGATTGCCTAGAAATATTAACAGAATTATTGCAAACAGGCGCGGGGGGCATAGCATATTATTGTCGAAATGATAGTTGAGAGCCAAAAGAATATCAAAATCCATCTCCAATATTAACCTTTTATTAATATTTATGTTGACGTTCTAACCCCGCCCAGGGGCGCGATTATGCTAAAGCTTCTTCGGATAATCGCACACCCGCAGAGCAGTCAAACAATCTTTGATTTTTTGCCTGGCCTAAAGAAATCGTTATCTTCCGAATCAGCATCCCCCTGCGTCAAGCATCTATCTCTATCTTAGTTGCAAATTAGTGTGCAGACGTATATAACAGTTGAATTTGATATATTTTATTTTATTTGATAGAATTCGTTACATATGAATTGCGAAATAGACAACTTTTGTGAATAAAAGACGCAGACGCAAGAAGAAGCAACATCGTTCAATTATTAAAATATTTTTCAGATACCTTGTTTATTCGGGAGTCTGTGGTTTTGTGGCTGTGTTTATGGTGTTGTTGTATTTTTCAAAAGATTTACCAGATCTTAAAAATCTAAAAACAGAGATTCGAAATCCATCAGTAATAATTCAAACTTATGACGGCAATATACTAGGAGCATATGGCGACTTATACGAAGACGTTATAAAAGTTAAAGATTTACCACAACACGTCCCAGCCGCTTTCATAGCTGTTGAAGACAGGAGATTTTTCAATCATTTTGGAATAGATTTTATTGGATTTTTCAGAGCTGTATATAACAATTATATTTCGGGGAAAATAGTTCAAGGTGGCTCAACAATCACTCAACAACTCGCTAAAAATATATTAATTGGCGAAGGTATTGTTGTGCATTATGACAGATCCATGAGCCGTAAAATAAAGGAGTTATTATTGGCTTTTTGGCTTGAGCATAAGTTTACTAAAACAGATATCATGATGATGTATTTAAATAGAGCCTATTTTGGAGCTGGAACATATGGTATCGAAGCTGCTTCCAAAAAATATTTTGATAAGCATGCTCGAGATTTAACTATTTTTGAATCAGCAATTTTAGCTGGTTTATTGAAAGCTCCTTCGAAATATAGCCCAACAAATCATCCAAATTATGCTCATGAACGAGCATGCATTGTTTTAAAAGCAATGGAAGAGCAAGGATTTATCAAGAGTGCTAAAGAAATCGAGAATTCTCAAGGAGAAATGGCGTTTAGAAATAAAATAAAACATAGTAAGAATTATATGTATTTTTGTGATTATGCATATGAAGAAGCAAAAAAGATTTTGGGTGAAATTGAAGATGATATAGTTGTCGTCACAACACTTAACGAAGGAAAACAAAACGCTGCCGAAGAAGCTGTAAAATATTATATTGAAACTGAATCAGAAAATTATAAGTTCTCACAAGCTGCGTTTATCTGTCTTGGAAAAGATGGAGAAATTCAAGCATTGGTCGGAGGAAAAGACTATACGGCGACGCAGTTCAATAGGGTGACTCAAGCGGCAAGATTGCCTGGATCTGCTTTTAAAATTTTCGTATATGGTGCCGCTTTAGAATATGGATATCAATTGGATGATTTGATTTCAGATGCCCCCGTTGAAATATCCGGCTGGAAGCCAAAAAATTATAAGTGGAAACCTTTAGGAAAAATTTCAGTACTTGAGGGATTCACATATTCCGTTAATAGTATAAGTGTTAGACTAGCTCAAACTATCGGATTAATACGAATCGCAAATTTTGCTAAAAGATTAGGAATATATAACGTATCCAAACACGATTTAAGCGTAGCACTTGGAACAACTCCGGTCACTTTAAAAGACTTAACCTCAGCATACGCTTCATTTATAGACGGAAGATCCATATGGACATATTGTATATTCGAAATAAGAACAAAAGATGGAAAAATCTTGTATCAACACAAAAAGCCTTTGAAAATATCTATTTTTGATAAAGAGCTTCTTAATTCAATTAGAACTCTGTTACGCACTGTAGTCTCGCGAGGAACTGGCAGGGCTTCTAATGTTAACCCATACGTTTATGGAAAAACGGGAACTAATGGCGATTATGATGCTTGGTTTGTTGGATTTTACGATCCAACTGAAAATAAAGACACTGGATTTGCAACAGGAGTGTGGATAGGAAATGATAATAATAAACGGAGAATGACGCCGAATTCAACGGGGGGACGCATTCCGGCTCGTATAAATGCTCGATTTTTAAAAACTGTATTAAATAAAAACAAAAAAGAAACAACTACAGATAATATAATTCCACAAAAAAGCTTAGGCGATATTTTGTTACCTTCGTATGTGGGGTGAAAATCTTTGATTTTCTAAACATTATACTTCTTGCGATACCTGCGGCAAGAGTTTAATGAGTAGTAAGTCTTAGAGCCGGCGAAAATCTTTGATTCTTCCCCAGAGGCCCGAAAAGCTCTAGCTTTTCGGACGATATAAATCAAATTACTCCTACGACCATGCGCCCCTAAATAAACTCCGTGTCTATGCTTCGTGACCATTTGCAATAATTCTGCTCCTGAATGTCACGCTATATGTATAATTTTGTAAATCTGGAGCTGTATTAGGAACGGTCATTAATCAGGGACATTTAATATCTATAAGCTTTCACATTAGTGCCGAAATATGTATTCCCCCTCACCTGAAGCCAAGAGTACCCAATAACTCTTGGAAATTGGATTAAATATTTATGAATATCGGAAATCAGGGAGATGTTCTACTTGTTGCTCTATATACATTATGTCGTTTATACTGCAAAGGATTTTCTTGCCCATAGATGTTTTATCTCAAACGTGCACTTTTCCTGTATGTCATTTTCGTATTATCTAAAGGGCTCCCCTCAAAGGCGAGGGCTTTCACCCTACCCCACGTTAGAAATATAAATTATAATGACTGACAGCCAAGCATCTGCTTTTCGAGCACGCCTCTTCATTTATTTTCTTCTGTTTTAAATTAAAACTGAAATTAACGAGTTCTGTCATTGCCAACTTTTGAGGATATTGAAAATCATAGATTTTCAATATTCCCCTGGGCGCGAGTATGGTATAGAAATTATACCATATTCGTGCCATCCAGTCTGTCAAGGATCACTTCGTTCTCCTCCTTGACAGACTGTTAATCTATTTAATATATCAGTATAGTAAAGAGTATTCAGAGGTGGTAAAAATCGTTATCCACCCGGGGCGCAATTTATGGTATAATATTTTACCATAAATCGCGCCCCGGGTGTACCATAAAAGATACCGCTTTTATGGTACACAACAACACCATAAACTAACAAAAAACCTTACTGTGTAATATTGGTAACTTGCAATGGTAATAATATTTCAAATGTTCCACGTGGAACATTTTTATAAAGTACCCAAGTTTAGAACGAAAATAATATAAATAAATTAGCGTTTAGTCTGTCAAGGAGGAGAACGAAGTGATCCTTGACAGACTGATAGCGCGA
>JAIRKP010000074.1 GCA_031260085.1 Holosporales bacterium
CTCCACTAGTTCTAGCTTAGATTCCTGTATATACGTTATACTTTACTTCCTTGACTTGGGATAGGGCACCAGCCCCCGTCTTCAGGCGATGTGGTTCGCATAGCATATATGGCATTCACTGGAACTATAGTAACCATAGCCTACATAATATATATGTTGATATAGTACAGTGGAAGCCAGATATTAGAGGATTTTAAGATATATGAGTTCTAATATTCATATTTTTAATCTGCATTGTAAGCGTTGTTTGGAACTCTCGGCTGAAGCCGATAGGGAATCTATTTCAACAATCTTTGCTGTTTGAGTGGCAGTTAGATCTTCAGCAAAGCATACTCCTATTCAGATGCTAGTTATGAGCTTTAGAAATTCCTTCGTTACTCTAATGTAGTTTATGAGGGCTTAGCTGTCAAAACCGGCATGATATATAAGCCCACAAGGACAATAGATCCTTCCTCAAAGTTAGTACTATGGATCTTAAGTGCGGGCGCTCTCTTAAAGAGATTTACCTCCAAACTATAGGGGTAGTTGACGATATGCTATAGGAAAATTAATTCAAACCTGAAAAATACAGAAAATTTTATGGGACATAATAATTTGCAACATAAGGATTTTTTCATGTGAAAATAAAATCATAAGACTTGATTTAAGTCTAGCAAAATCAGTCCAATTTATTAGGAGATAAACAATGTTAAACAAACTTTTTAAAAATTATAATACGCCCAATTCATCACTTATATCGTATAAAACTGCCAAATTCTCGTCTTTTGACACTTATCAAGACTTGTCTGATATAGGCTACAAGAAGAATGTTATAGTTTATAGGTGCATTCATTTAATATCACGAGCTATTGCCTCAGTTGAATGGATGGTAAAAAAGGAAAATGATTCAGATCAAATTGACGACGTTATGTATCAACATAAAATGCTCAACATAATGCAAAAGCCTAACGCTACTCAATATAGGAATACCTTTATGGAGGCGGCTACATCATATCTGCTGTTGTCTGGAAATTGCTATATAACGGTAGTTCGCGATGAAAATAAAACCCCAAAAGAATTGCATCTTTTAAGGCCCGATAGAGTCAAGATCATCCCAGGAACAAATGCAATTCCTCTGGGATACGAATATAGTGTTGGGAACTATAATCAAATATTTAATGTTGACCAAGAGAGTGGATTTGCTGATGTTTTACACATAAAGTTATTTAATCCTCTTGACGATTGGTATGGGATGAGCCCTATCGAAGTCGCGAAAAGTTCGATTGCTCAGCATAATGCTATAGCTCAACAAAACACGGCATATTTACATAACGGAGGAAGACCTTCTGGAGCTCTTATGTATCGATCTCATCTAGATCAGAAAAAAAGAAATGATCTAAGAGTTGATTTAAAAAATCTGTATGAAGGCGGAAGAAATGCAGGTAAAATTTTAATTTTAGAAGGAGATTTCGAATGGAAAGAAATGGGATTGTCTCCAAAAGATCTAGATTTCGTAGCCGGGAAAGACCTAGCCGCAAAAGAGGTCGCGACTGCATTTGGAGTTCCGCCTATTTTAATAGGCTCTATGTCAACTGCAACTTTCTCGAATTATAAAGAAGCTAGATATAATTTCTGGGAAGAAACCATTATCCCAATTTTAAATATATTTGCAGGAGAAATCGCAAATTGGTTTAAATGGATGTTCAATACCGAATATTTAATTTGGTATGATATAGACTCTATTCAAGCGTTGTCCAAACGACGTGAAATAGAGTGGAAAAAAATTAATAATGCAGAGTTCTTAACCAACGACGAAAAAAGAGAAGCGTTCGGCTATCCAGCAATGAATAAAATTACCGGAACTGAGCAAATGATCGCTTGCTAATAAGGGATGAGTATTTGGGGGGCCTGACGGGGTATTTTGAAAATCTGGGATTTTCAATTTGTAACCTTCAGAATCAGCATTATTGCAAGAATGCAGAAGCAGCGTATAATTTAGAAATTGAGGTGAGTTATCTTGCCCGAAAAGATTATGTTTTTCATCACCTCTAACCCATCAATGGCCACCTATTCATATATGGCTGTCCTGCATATGTAATGAAAAGCCATGGCTGTTTCACACACTCCAGAGCGCGAGTATGATAAAATCATTATACCATACTCGCGCTCCAGTCTGTCAAGGATCACTTTGTTCTCCTCCTTGACAGACTTATACGGCTCATCTGTTTCTCACTGAATTTCCTCCGTCAATCTAGAGGTTAACTTAACAAGCCGTTCAGCTATTACCCTTATTAAAATGTTCCACGTGGAACAATTGAAATTTTATTACCTCCAGAGGAAGCGAAATACTGCTAATTTTAGTTGCGGAGCGCGATTATGATAAATCAAAGATTTATCGCAAAATAGAAGATTTTGCCCGAAGTTTCTTCGGATAAGCGCGTCCACGGGGCCCAAGCAAAGAAAATTCTTTGCTTGGGCAACATACATGGAGTATTAAATTACCATATAGTCTGTCAAGGAGGAGAACAAAGTGATCCTTGACAGACTGGAGCGCGATTGTGGTATAATATTATAATGTCATAATCGCGCCCGTGTGAGGCCAATAGCAACGAGAAATCTTTGCATTGGCAACTCACAATATTAAAAATTGATCTCCGATAGATTTGAATTTTGCTCTTCTGTATTGCTTTCTGTCTTCCGAGTGCATATTTCTTAAGTCTTTTAGATAATTACATAACGCTAATTTTACATTAGCAATTGTTTGTTCTTTATTTCTATGCGCACCACCTATTGGTTCTATTACGATTTCGTCTATTATTTTTAGCGCCAACAAATCAGATGCCGTTAGTTTTTGAGAATCCGCAGCTATATCCGATTTTTTCTCGTCTCTCCACAAAATAGAGGAGCAGCCTTCTGGCGAAATCACCGAATAAATGGAATACTCTAACATTAAAATATAATCCGAAGTAGCCATAGCGACAGCTCCTCCGGACCCTCCTTCTCCTATTACAACGCTTACGTATGGAACATTGATCTGAAAGCTCTTTTCCATGCATTTAGCGATAGCTTCGGCTTGCCCTCGTTCTTCTGATTCAACCCCCGGGAATGCTCCTGATGTATCTATAAAAGAGATAATGGGTAATGAAAATTTATCTGCGAGCTCTAATAGCCTATAGACCTTCCTATAACCCTCTGGTTTAGGCATTCCGAAATTGTGTTTCAATCTTGACTCAGTGTCGCTTCCTTTCTCTTGCCCAATTACTACGCACTTTATATCGTCTATTTGAGCAAATCCACCTATAATGGCATAATCATCTGCAAATAGTCTGTCGCCAGAAAGTTCAACAAAATTAGAGAAAGCATTTTTCAAATAGTCTAAAAATTTTGGTCTATCAGGATGCCGAGCAACTTGAACTGTCTGCCATGGGGTAAGTTTTTGGTAAATTTGTTGTAGAATTTTGTCTACCTTTGTTTGCATTTTAGATATTTCATTTGCAACGTTCACATCGCCTATGGCCGAGGCATTTCTCAATTCTTTTATTTTTTCCTCGATAGAAAGAACTTGCGCTTCAAAATCTAAAATATTCAAGATACTCTCATTTTGGAGGCCAAGACCGGAATCGAACCGATATACAAGGATTTGCAATCCTCTGCATAACCATTCTGCCACTTGGCCAAATTAGAAAAACTCCATGGAATATTATATCAGCTTAATAAGTTTATTCAATAGACCTCTTTAGGGCCTTTCAGAAATTGCTTGCCCGAAAAGCAGCAGCTTTTCAGGCCCCCGGAGCGCAATTATGGTAAAATAGTATACCATAATTGCGCCCCGGATTAGAGTGCAAATCAAGTATTTTCACTCTACTCGATTTCAAATGTTCAAACTAGAACATTTGAAATATTATTATCTGTAAAGTAACTACTGCTAATCTGGCTGCTGAGCTAAAAAATCTTCGATTTTCTATCTCCGCCCAGTGGCGCGATTATGATAAATCAAAGATTTTGCTCGAAGTTCCTTCGGATAATCGCGCCTCTGTGCCCAAGCTTTGGGCAACCTACATGAGTCTGTCAAGGAGGAGAACGAAGTGATCCTTGACAGACTATAGGCGCGAGTATGGTATAATCATGATACCATACTCGCGCCTCGAGTTCGAAAGTCTAATATTTTGTTCCTGATTTACGTTGCATTTGTGTTACTATTTGATTAATGAAAAGTATATGTTATTGATTTATTGTGTCATCTTTAAACAAGATTATAAAAAAGAATACAACGAATCTAATATTTGTTTGTCTAATATTAGCTCTTATTTTCGGATATATAACATATAAATCATTGATAAATTTTGGACAAAACGTAAATCAATATAATTTATTTTGTTTATTGTATATCGATATTTTATTATTGTTGTTGT
>JAIRKP010000081.1 GCA_031260085.1 Holosporales bacterium
AATAGCTATTCCTCTTCACTGCTTCATCTTCAGAAATGCATTCTCTACCTTATGTCTTTCCTTATCACCTTAGCATTGATACTCTTTATCAACTCACTAGCCAAGGTAGCATATAACCATATCTCCTCTGGGTATTCTTTCAATCTCCATGTCTGGTGGTATGATCTACAATTTAGTGGGAGGTTTCTCCAAAGAGTATACTCATCAACAAGAGCAATATAACATAGATAGTATTAATGTTTACAAAATCGTATATATTTGTGTGCTTTTGTTATCATACTTAGAACTATGTAAAATATCAAATATTTACCCCGTGATAGGGGATATAACCCAAACATAACTGACTTGTGCTATATTAGACAATGGGGTAGAGACGATTTTATTGGACAACTTTTCAATTGCCGTTATTTTAGCAACTGGGATATTAATTGGGAAAAACCCACCTTCTCCAGAAGTGTATAATATTTCGCCTATTTCAAAATTAGATTCTGTTGATGCTAATTTTTCTTTAATTTCTTTGAAAACCATTTGATTTTTATCTATTCCAGAGATAATCAATTTTTCATTTTTTGATTTTATTGGAACATTTAATCTCTGATCGCAAATTGTCATAACTCTAGCAATTTTGTCATTGCTATCAAATATAACTCCAATAAGTCCATCGCTGGAAATGACTATTTTACCAGCCGTTGTCGTGGGATTTGTAACTGAAATTATCATATATGATTCATATGGTGATTTATCAAATCCCAAAACTTTTTCTATATATTTGTAATCTGAAAAAGAATATTTTAATCCGACATGTTGTTTTAGTTCTTTCAGTTCAACTTCCATGTTTTGGATTGTATTAAGTTTGATTTTTAATTCATCTATCTTCATTTTTAATACAGCATTTTCTTTTTTTACGTGCATATATTCCGACAAAACTTTAGGAATCTCTATAATTTTATTAGCAAAATATTTAGCAGGAAGGGTTTGCTCATGTAACGTAGACTTTATTGTCTTGATAAAAGACAAATCAAAAATATCAGAAATTAAAAATGTTATTGATAAAATGCTAATAAAAATAAAAGAAAAATTCTTCTTTTGAACTTTCTTAAATTTAAATAGATTCATTATCTATAATTCCCAAAATTTTCATTTTTGTAGCAAGAGTGTTGCGGCTTATGCCGAGTATTTTTGCCGTTAATGTTTTATTCCTTTCCGATAGAGTATAAGTCTTTTTTATAAGAACTGCTTCAACTTCTGATATTACTGTATGATAAAGTCCTGTTACTTGTTTTATATCTTTTTGAAGAATAAAAAAATCATTAAGAACATTATCTAATGCCGTAGAAATACTTCGTGTTTTCATACAACTACTCCAAAGTAATACTCAAATTAATAAAACATCAACATAAAATCCATTCTTACACCAATTTCGTGTATCTTCATAATAATTTTTTAAAATAAAATCTATTTCAGTCAAACGCACTAGCTTATCTCCTTCTAACACCAATGGATCAATTCCTCTAAATTTTGGTTTAAAGAACTCGGTTTTATAACGTTTCCCCGGGATATGCTCAATTGGCTTTTTGCATTGTTGAAGGTTTAATTGTATTGTAAGGTCTTGGTTTTTGATTAGCTTATTCATGATTACAGAGTCAGTTAGGAATAGCTCATCTTCTGTTATTATTTTTAATTCTAGCGCTCTTTTTAAGGCATTTGCTAGATGTATATTTAATGAAACATTCCATTTAGAGCCCCAAAAATTTTGAGTAAAATATAAAGACATTTCTGCGAATTTTCTTGCACTCTGCTTGTTAGTGAAAAACCATTTTCCGTTTTTAAACGAAATATCGTCAATTAATTTTTTGGCCTCCGATTTCGATATTTTGCCAAAAAGTATTCCTGTGTGTATGTTATATTGTATTCTGTCGGCACACATATCAGGAAGAGGTTGCTCTAATCTTTTATATTGTTTATTTTCAGGATCGAGATCATCGATTTTTATTTTTATTCCAAATTTCTTCAATGAATCGCTAATTTTTCTAGACTTTAAATACGCTACATGAATTGAATCCTGAAAACTGCTTTCGGCAAACTCTGTAATCTTTTTCGCAAAAATATAATCACCAACATGAGAAAAAACGGTATGGGATGAATCGTGAAGCAATCCAGCTATTTGTTCTTCATAAGAGGCTCCATATTTTTTCAAAATAGCCCAAACATCCACTGAATGATCGAATCTTGAAAACTTCGGAAGGATAGGGCCAAAATAGCGAGCAGGCCCAGATTGATCAACATCTTTAAGCCTCTGCATAATTGGTAAATCCATAATAGCCTTAACTTCTTTTGAATATGCGAAATGTTCTCCCCAGCAAGTTATTAAGTTTTCTTTGTCGCTAGGAGAAAAAATAGTTAATATCGTAAATAATGCTAATAAAGCTGAAGAAATGTAAAATAAAACTATCTTCTTAATTTTCATTTTAATTAAAGAAATGCGGATTTATTTGTATTATAACATAACACAGAGGATAAGGTAAACAGATTTATGCCCTAAACAGCAAAATGTTCTCCGCGAAATATTTTCCAAATTGAATAAGTAGAATCGTTGCTGTCAATAATAAATCATTAACTAATTGTTGACATATATTACACAATTAATTATAATACAAACACATGAGATAATCATGTCATTCAAAATAAAAGGAGAAAAATCGAATGAATATTAAGAGAATAATACAAGCAATAGCATTAACAATCCCGCTAGCTTCGATGACCGTTAATGCAGCGGCCGATCGTCCTCAATTTGACCCGTCTGAAAAATTCCAGGTGCCCTATGCGCAAGGTTTCAACGTAGGGCCACTTTCAAATCCTCTACAAGGAGCAGTCCATATAGTTGGGCAAACTCTCAACGGATTATGGAACCCGGAAATATACCTTACGGAGCAATGGGCGCCCCTCAACCGACTGGTGCCATTTCTTCTTGGTTACATCAGCTCAGCTGACCATGCATCAGACATCGGAGCTGGTGCGACCATAATGTTTCCCAGAGTGCAAAATTTCGAAGAAGACCCCGTATGGGAGCGCGATATCGAGTTAATGCAAGTCGTAGTTGATGTCTTAGAAACACTACACACAGGCGAATACGCACAAACATTTATAGAGATTATGAGAGAATACCAAGCACAGCAGCAATATTCGACCCTTCTATTTAACGTTGACAGATGGTACGAAGACAGCCAGGCTCAGCTTGACACACTCAAGGCCCAATTAGCCAGAGCTAACGACACTACGCCATACAACGGAGGACAACCAGTCACAGCTATGTTCCTAGCCGAAAAGGCAAATGGAGGCCCATTCCCATATCAGATACCCAATCTATATAAGCACTACTTAGAGGATGTCTTTAATCTGTGGTTTGGCCGCCAAGAATACCCTGACTCACTATGGCGAGCCATGCAAGGGAAGCTCACAATTCCCAACCGCCCATTTCCACACGACAAACGCCCAACAACGGCAGCAGAAGTAGACAGCCGTTTCGACGAAATCGCGCCACTACTGTATAACCTCGTTGCGACCCAAAACCGAGAATAAACGAAGTATAATATAGTCGCAGAGGTTTGAGAGAATCAGAGATTTTCAACATACCATTCCCGTGGCGCGAGTGTGGTATAATAATTATACCATACTCGCGCCCCGGGGGATCTGGAAAGCAAAGCAATGAAATACAGGTTTCAAATAGCTACCGTTTAATATATAATGCATTAATAGCTAATAAACTTAAATAACCAAAATGGACAGTTCGCAATTAGATCTACACGCATCTAATATTTCCTCCCCAGATACTCAAGACATAATAGTCTCAGGGGGGCAAGGCATTATTTCTTCAGCAAGCTCATTAAATGACAGCTCAATATTTTCAATGTTTTGGAACGCGGGGTTGATGATAAAAGTTGTTATGTTAACTTTATTAATAGCGTCGATTTTATCTTGGACAATTATGATAAGTAAGCATCTAAAATTAAAAAGATTAAATTTAGATGCCGATATTTTTGAAGATAATTTTTGGTCTGGTATTGCTTTAGAGACTTTATATAAAGAAATAAAAGAATCTGGCTTTGATCCAATCTCAAATATTTTTTGCGCAGCAATGGCTGAGTGGAAAAGATACACATCAAGTTATAAAGATTCATTATCGGCTAAGTCTTTAGAACAAAGAGTTGAAAGAGCTATGCAAATTGCTATGAGAAAAGAGATTGACGATTTAGAAAAAAACATGAATTTCTTGTCTTCTTTAGGAACTAATGGCGTTATTATCGGAATTTTTGGCACTGTCCTAGGGATTATGGGAGGATTTAAAACAATAGCTTTGCAACAGAGCTCAAGTATAACGACGGTAGCTCCCGTTATTGCAGAAGCTTTGTTTACGACTGCTTTGGGGCTTATTGCTGCAATTCCAGCGGCAATAGGATATAATATATTAATGGGCAATACAAATAGATACATCAGCAGATTAGAAACTTTTTGTGATGAATTCAGTTCTATAATTACGAGGCAAATTGATGAACGGAACTAATAAATTTCAAAGAAGAGCTGCTTTAACAGTGAACATTAACGTAGCTCCTTTGGTCGATGTTATGTTAGTGCTTATTATTATTTTTATGATAACGGCGCCAATGCTTAATGGCGGGGTTCAAGTTGATTTGCCCAAAACGAAAGCTGCGTCAATGAATGAGACAAAAATCCAGCCTATAGTTATTTCTATTGATAAAGAATCAAAGATTTTTATAGAAGAAGCTCAAATATCATTAGAAGATCTTATAAAAAAATTGCCCTCTGTTTTAGAAAATGGAAAATCCGATACCATATATGTGCGAGGCGACAAAGACATACAATATGGGAAAATAATGGAAATAATGGGAATTATTTCAGCCTCTGGAAATTGCAAAGTATCCCTGATATCGGAACCCGATAATAACCCTCTTCCTGATGTGAAGAAGAATAGGAGAAATAGAAGAAGGTAATATAAATGAATTATTTGGCGGTTTTTTTATCTTTATTATTGCATGCTGTTGTTATATTGTTTTGTTATGTAGGGTTAGATGGTATTTTTTCTAGGAAATTAAAAGATTCCGGATATGCAGTATTTGATTTTGTAGAAATTGGCCATAAAAGCAAAGCGCCTATATTATCGAATACTGAAGGCAAGGCTAGTAAATCAAAATCAAAAACAAAGGAAAACGATAATTTAGATATAAAAACTCAGCCAACAGAAAGCTCTATTGCCGAAGAAAAGGAAGACAAAGCTTCGTGGAAAAACAAGCCCTCAAAGACATCTACCGATAAAAAAAAAGAGAAGGAAATTTCCATAAATAAAAAAAACAAAGACAAGCATCGAGAACACAATAAACCAGAGGGTAAAAAAAGAACAACCAAGCCTAAAGCAGCGGCCCCTGAAAAAGCCGTTCGAAACTTAAGACGAAATAAAAAAAAACAACCTCGGAAAGATCAAAAAGTCGCAACAAAGTCATTTAATAGTCTTTTAGACAGCGCTCTGGCAACCTCAGATAATGAAAATATGGGAGCAAAAGCTGAAGAAGTTGGTGAAGTCTTAACTGCAACTCAAATTGATTTGATTAGGCAAACTATAAGAAAATGCTGGCATTTCCCGGCAGGACTCAAAAACGCTGAGGATTTAATTGTAGATATAAAAATGGAATTGGATGAAAATGGTAATGTTAAAAAAGCAGAGATATTAAACAAAAGTCGAGCAAACTCTGATCCTGATTTTAAAATAGCGTCCGAAAATGCTTATAGAGCTGTTCTCGATCCTAATTGCAATCCTTTGCCTCTGCCTAAAGAAAAATATAATGAATGGAAAGAATTAGAGCTGAGCTTTAATCCTAAAGACATGTTCGAATAGATTATAAGAACAGAAATTTAATCCTTCACCTATGCCATTTTGCCATAAAAGCCGTGGATTTTATGGCACTCACGAGGATGCAATTATAAGAGTTAAGAAGGCGGTTTAAATGAAAAACCTAATCAAATTTTTTGAATCTTTCCTACCTAATGCCTGGGATAAATCTAATATAAACACCTATAATCATTCGTTAACCGTAGCCAAAGCAGCGCGAACTATAGCCAGTAACACAAACACCTTGAGTCCTGAAAAAGCGTTTCTCTATGGCTTAATGCACGATATTGGAAAATTCTTTTTAAAAAATGAAGAAAAATATAAGCATCCAAGAATAGGATATGAATTGTTTTCAAAAGAATATAATGATATAGCTGAAATTTGTATTACGCATCCATTTCCAAACCTTAATATAAAATCTTATCATATTTATTATTGCGAAGGAGACGTTGATGAAGCGAATAAAATCGATGAGATTTTATCTAAGCTAGAAAGTAATGAATACATAGAGTTAATCCAATTGTGTGATAAATTGTCTGGACTTAACAGCTATATGACAATTAAAGCGAAATTCGAGTGGTATAAGAGTAACTATCTAATTGAAGAAAAATGGGTTGCATTAAACTATGAAAAATTAACCAAAATAAAATCCAAATTTGATGTGCTCATAAAAGGTGAGGTTTATGATTTGCTTCTTTAGCCATAGAAAGTTTATGAAGAGGTATGCCAGATATCTTTTTTGTCTGAAAAGCTATAGCTTGTTAGGCCAATTAATCAAATACCCAATCCCACTTTTCAAGTATTAGAGTATAGTCTGTCAAGGAGGAGAACGAAGTGATCCTTGACAGACTACAGGCGCGAGTATGGTATAATTTCTATACCATACTCGCGCCCTAGGGGCACATATATGAAGGCGAATACTCTTGCGAGTCCCTACAAACACTAGGTCCTGTTAGGAAATTTTATATTTATTAGAAAGTGTGGTATATAATTGTAAATACTCTAATAAACACAACATATACCACATATGAAACATTACATATCTGAAGAAGATTGGCAA
>JAIRKP010000114.1 GCA_031260085.1 Holosporales bacterium
AATGTAAAAGCCATTGCCTTTAGGGGAGACCATTAGTATAATCAGCTCTATGATATACGGACGTAGCGCATATAGCATATGATAGTGGATTTAATATATCTGAGCTCTAATATTCATATGCTTAATCCACTTGTAAGCGTTATTCGATACTCTCGGATTTTGCCTAGAGGGAATACATTAAACTTCTAGACTTTCGAAACCTGCTGAAATATAGAAATTAACAATCAGCGATTTTCAAAATTATAGATTGAAAGGCAGGAAACTACTGCTGTTTCAGATCGTAGGATTCTTTTTGACAAGCTGAGTTGTTTTGTTTTAGATTTTAGCAAATCTTTTTCAGTTTCTGAGAACCCTCCCTCTGGGCCTATTATAAATCCACAAGATTTATTTTTCATATCATAATTCACATTTGAATATTCTCTTTCCAGACAAGAATACCACTCCACATCTCCGGGCAGATTATGCAAAAAGCTTACTATTTCAACTATTGGATTGATAACAGGGATATCGAGTCTCTCGGACTGTTCAGCTGCAGTTGTTGCTATTGCGGTTAATTTATCAATTTCTATATTGTGGTTATTGACATATTGACTATTCAATGGAAAAAATTGTGATACGCCCAATTCTGTTCCTTTTTCTATTATTAATTTAATATTGGTGTTTTTTACAATACAAAACGCTAAATGCAGCTCATAAGATTTTTCATAACTACGCAGTAATTTTAACTTTTTTGCAAATGCTGTTTTTTTGTAAATTTCATAAACAGTACACAGCCATTCTCCATCTGTTTTATTAAAAGCTATGAAGTTTTGATTAATCGATAATCTAAATACAGAGAAAAGATGATTAAATTGATTACAAGATATTTCAAAAGTATCATTTGCCAAAGTATCTATATAAATTCTTGGAATGTGGCGTGCCAAAATTATGCTTCTTTTCGTTTTGTATCATTTATAAAAAATGCAGCTACAACTGCTAATATCATAAATATTATTATAAATATAAAAGTACTCCTATACATCGTTATGTCATATAGCGGTGCGCCGGAATCTGTTACTGAGTCGTTTCTGAAAAAATCTAATAATTTCCCAAATAAAGGCTGAAACACGAGCCCGCTTGACATTATGACAGCATTCATAAATCCAGTCGATGTTCCGCTGAATTTTTTAGGAACAAGTTCATACACTAATGCGAAGCACAATATGCTCGAGCTTGCAAAAAATCCAGCAAAAAACATAAGGGATAGATATGAAATATACGAAATAGTATCACTGTATATAGCAACCCCTAAGCTTAATACTGTGAGAACAGCTGAAACTATTATTATTTTTTTATAATTATTTATTTTTTCAGCTATCCAAGCGATCGCTATTGATCCTAATCCAAAGCCTATGAATATAATTATAGATGAAATGGCAGCTTCTCTAGATTCAAGGTCATATCTTTTGGCAGCAAACGACACTCCCCATAATTCGGCTATGAGACTCATCGGCAAATAAGATAAGGCCCCATATAACCCTAATAGCCAAGTTTTTCCATTTTTTACTAATGCTTTAATGCCATGAATTAATTCAAATTTCTCAGTTGAGTTTTGAGCCACTGGAGTTGCACGTTTTACAAAAATCGATGTTAAAATCAAAAGCAATATTCCAACACCAGATATCACGTATGTTGTGTTCCTCCAGCCAATTTGCTTAACCAAAGCTGCGATTGGAGCAGTTCCAACAATTCCGCCAAAACACCCAATAAACATAGCAATGCCCATAAGTAAAGAGAATCTTTTTTGATCAAAATAATCCGATGCTATTTTCCCACAACATAAATAAGCCGAGGCCGAAGCAAGCCCTATTAAAAATCTTCCTAACTCTAAGTGAAATATATTACTAGCCGCAGCGAATATAAATGTTCCAACAGAGCAAATAGCGCTACTTATCAGTATTATCATTTTTACCCCAAGCTTATCAGTCAATAGGCCGCAAGGAATTTGAAGAGCTACGTATGGTATATACATAACCGATATGACAAAACCAACTACTGAGGAAGTTATTTTAAAATCGGCCATTAGCTCGTTTACTAAAACACTTGGTTCCACCCGCGCTAAATATGTGTATAAATAAAACATCCAGCAAATCGATAATATAAGCATCGGGCTAGTTTTATTTCCCATAATCATTACAATACAAAGCTCTTTCCATATTATACTATCATGTTATAAATTAAACATCTAGTGCAAGGAATTTAATGGAGTACCCGAAAAAGATTTCTATTTTTAAGCCCCTATTAATGTACGCTCGTCTTATCAAAAATGTTCTTATTGGATATTTATCATTATTCATTAATTTCATTATTGTTAAAATATTTTCTTCGGTACATCATACACAAAACCTTAACCTCGGAATCATGCTTTAAAATATCAATAGTTACTAATATAGCAGCTACATAATAGAGTATTCGCATCGCCTATGAAAACATCTACCCTTCAGCATCCATATATGTCGTTCCTGGAATATATCCATAATTTAGAGGATATATAAAATCTGCAAATTTCGGATGAGCTGTATTCTTTGGTCTCTCTATTATAATTCCTTTTTCAGCAATAAGGTTATCAAAAACTTTGAAAAACTCCTCTTTTTAGTAATTAATCACCATCAATATCCTCTCATTTTTATTAGTTCTTTTATACCCAAAGAGGCACCGATTTTTGCCCCCACGGGCGCGAGTGTGGTATAATTATTAGACCTCTTTCGAATCTCTTTCTTCCAGTCATTGTAAACAGTATAATAAGCAGCCTTAGCCCAAAAAGCAGTTGCTTTTAGGGCTCCACGGGGGCACTATTAGCCGAAGAACCTTCGGGCAAAATCTTTGATTTTGCGCTTAAATCAAAGATTTATCATAATCGCTCCCCCTGAGATCCATGCAAAGATTACTCTGTGCATAGGTAACTAATTTATGAATGATATTTAGTTTCGAAAGAGATCTAATTTACCATACTCCCGCCCTGGGGGGATCTCAGAAGATTGTTCGATGTCTTAGAAACCTTCAGGATCAACATTATTGCAAAGAGACTCGACATTCAGAAGTGTATTATGAAGATTTCGGGCAGATATC
>JAIRKP010000017.1 GCA_031260085.1 Holosporales bacterium
AACTGCGCCACAACTGCGCCACTCCGGATAATCTCTTGCTCGCTTCTGGCGAAGACGGTTCATGCATGGTTATAGTAGATTTAAAATTTGGGGCTCCCATGAAACAGTTTGCAAAGAAAGGCGCCACCTCAATGGCACAAGTAGAAGTGTGCACGTACGATACACGCACAAAAAAAGCAACATGGGAGAAAGAGCCGACAAGTCTCAACACCCTAGTGCATACTGAAATACGAATCTACCAATGATGGATTGACTATTAAGGAGATAACGATGTTAGAAGCATTCCCGGGACGAGGCACGATTCTTTACTAAAAACACCTAGACCCGCCTCTCGATTGGGGCAGCTCCGCGCTATTGCTTTATTGTATCTATTCTTTTAGCCATTTCTTTGCAGATTGTTGAGAAAATAACGGCTATGGGAATTGCGATAAATATCCCCACAGAGCCGAGAATCGCAACAGTTGCGCAAATTGAAAAAAATATCCAAAACGGGTGTATTCCTGTTTTGGAGCCTATTATCTTGGGAGTTATGAAATTGGAATCTAAAAAAGGAATCACAACATAAAGACAGCATAGCAGTGCATATTGATATCCATACATAAAGTCGTCGATAGACATTGTAATTGTCGTCATGATTCCTATAAATGGACCGAAGAATGGTGCAATGGATAGAATTCCCGAAAATATGCCACATATAATGAATTCTTTAGTGCCAATAAAATAAATACCAATAGAATATAAAATTGAAAGTATAAAACAAATTATTGTCTGCCCTTTTATATACGCTGCTAAATTTGTATTGATATTATAGATTATATTATTAGCAACTGGAGATGATATTTTTTTTAATATTGAACGTGTATAGCTTTCTATTTTATTCCAATCTTTTAATAGATAAAAAGTAAGTATTGGCGTCATAAAAACAAACATTATTATATATATCAAAGCCATGCCTGTGTTTAAAAAATTCAATATATAGATCGGTAAATCTGATGTGAAAGTCAAAAAATATTTTTCTAATTCATTTTCAATATTAAACGCTCTATCAAGACCAATAGATTGAAAAATACTCTTTATAAAATCATTTACAAAAATTGGAGCGCATTCTATCAATTTAGGTATTTTATTTATTATGATCATCATTGCATTTTTTATTAAAGGGATCATAAATACAACGAAGAATCCAAAAGCAGAAATAAGAAGTAATATCAAAATTCCAGCAGATATACTTTGAGAAATATGTAATTTTACAGACAATGTTTTTGTAGGGGCGTGGAGTGCATAAGCTAAAATAAAGGCGATGAAAAACGGGATTAGCCATGCCTCCATATAGTAAAAAATAAAGAAAAGGACAGTTATTATAAACATCGATATGGTAAATTTTTTTATTACTTTGAGAGAAGAAATCGAATTTTCCATAAATATATTTAGAAATTCTACATGATCACGATACACTATACCATTTGTGTGTTTTTTAATCTATACTCTAGGTGATTCTATAATCTTTAAATCTTAATAAAGCGGAATGCATAACAACCAAGTTAATTTGATTAAAAGACTTTTAAGCGAACATATAAAAAATTATCACAAGCATCTCCTGATAGCGCTTTTTTGCATGGGAATAACGGCAGCCTCAACTGCTGCATTTCCTTATTTTTTAAAACCTGCATTTGATTATATATTTGAAACAAATGACAAGACAAATTTAATCTTTTTTTGCGTATGTATATTTGTGTCGTTCATGATAAAAGGAATATCTTCATATTTTGAATCTCTAATAATGCAACGCGTTGGCCAGAAAATAGTGTTTGATATTCAAGAGAGGTTGTTTTCTCATTTAATGTTTTTAGATTTAAAATTCTTTAACAATCATCATAGCGGAGATTTGTTATCAAGATTTTCAAATGATACAACATTAATGAGAAATGCAGTCTCGACAACTATTATCGGTATAGGAAGAGATATTTTGACTTTCATCTCTTTGGCTGGAGTTATGTTTTATAGAGACGCTATTCTTGCTGCATTTGCATTTATTATATTTCCAGCGCTAATAGCTCCAATAATTCTTCTCGGAAGAAAGATGAAAAATGTCGTGCAAAAAACCCAAGAACAACTTGGCGCTTTTTCTGGAAATTTAGCGCAAACATTTCAAGGAATAAGAATTGTTAAGGCATACGGAGCCGAGATGAAAGAAATATTTCGAATTAAGCAACAAATAGCAAAACTCCTCAAACTGATGACTAGATCTATAAGAATTAGATCTATTTTACATCCAATCTCAGAGTGCGTCGCAGGAATCGCTATTATTTTCGTTTTAACGTATGGCGGATTGCAGGTTATAGGTGATAAAAAAACGGCTGGGGATTTAATTTCTTTTTTAGGAGCTCTGATCTTTGCATATGAGCCACTTCGCAGATTAACCCAACTTAGCGCCAACATGCAAGAAGGGATTGCTGCTGCAAAACGAATTTTCAACATTTTGGATACAAAACCAACTATAAAAAATCCAACAAATCCGATATTTTTAGATAAGCCTATTGAATCAATAGAATTTAGAAACGTTTGCTTTTCATATTGCGAGAATCAGAAAATACTTGATAATGTTTCTTTCAAAATAACAAGAGGACAAACTATCGCATTTGTTGGGAAAAGCGGTGCGGGCAAAAGCACAATAATAAATTTAATTCCTAGATTTTATGATATAGATTCTGGTGAAATTTTATTAAATGAAACTAATATCAAGCAGATTGATATAAAAAATCTACGCTCTCAAATTGCTATTGTCACACAAGAAAATATTTTATTTGATAGTTCATTTTATAATAACATTCTTTATGGAAGAGAATCTGCAACCTCCGAAGAAGTTATTGCCGCTTCGAAGCTAGCCTTGTCTGATGATTTTATATCTAAAACAAAAAATGGATACGAAACAATCGTTGGAGAAAATGGAGTACGAATATCGGGAGGACAAAGACAAAGGATATCTATCGCAAGAGCTATGCTAAAAAATTCTCCAATTATTCTGCTTGACGAAGCAACTTCATCTCTAGATACAAATTCTGAAAAAGCAGTCCAAAAAACTTTAGACAAACTTATGAAAAACAGAACTACCATAATAGTTGCACATCGCCTCTCAAGCATAGTTAGCGCTGACATCATTTATGTTTTAGATAGTGGCTGCATACAAGAATTCGGCAGCCATGAAACGTTAATTTCTCAAAAAGGGATATATTATAATTTGTGGCTAGCTCAGATTAACGAAAATACTTATAAAAATTAATAAAAATTTAACCTTTTTTGCATAAGCTTAATAGTATAAGTTTGGGGAGACTTAGTATGCTATTTACGGGATTTTATTTGTTATCTATTATTTTAGCTCTCCAAACAAATGCATTTGAGGTTATCCCTGGGCAAAAACCCGATAACTTTTTTGAGTCCGATGATCCTCCTTCAAAACAACTCCCTGAAGAAAAAGAAACATCGCAAGAGAACGCCCCTGCTGATTTCCCACAGCAACCTGAAGCATCGCTGAATACAAATACTGACGAAAATGTTCCACGTGGAACGTTACCAGGGGAAGATAACGATCCTGTCGTTAAGGGGAAAGAGAAAGATGATAGTGCGGCTAATCCAAGTCCAATACCTCAATTTGAAGATGCGAGTACTGCCGTAAGTAGTAATTCCCAGCCGGAATCATCGCGGAATGATGAGCTGACTTCTGTAAAGGCTGAATTGCGTCAATTGAAACAGCAAGTTGCAGCGCAGCGATCTGCAACGAGTACTGAAAATGTTCCACGTGGAACATTACTAGGGGAAGATAACGATCATGTCGTTAAGGGGAAAGAGAAAGATGATAGTGCAGACAAACCAAATCAACTGCAATCAATTGAAGATGAGAATGCGACAGCAGATAGTACTTCACAAGACGAAGAATTAGTTGTTCTTAAAGCTAAAATACGGCGACTGGAACTGCTAGCTGAAGGTAAGAGCGCCGCTGAAAGTAATGACAATAATCAGGTTGAAAAAATAAATGAAATTACAGATAAATCCCCAATTTACGATTATAACTTTGACAATTTAAAAGAAATTCAAGATCAGCAACGTAAAACTTCGGAAGAGTTTTCGGACCGACTTCCCCAGCTTTGGGCTTCATCTACTGCACCTGATACGTTAAGTTTATTGGTAAAAATTTTAAATAATCTTCCAGATAAGGAGTTAGGCAAAAGCCGTGTATGCAATGACTTAACGGATGATATAATGCAAGTGATTGAGTTATTAGAAAAATTAAAACATTTATTAAAAAACATGATTGCAAGTCTGCACATCATAAATTACTGGGCATTTTATCCAAATAATCTAATTGACACTTTAATAAACCAACCGCATAACGTTGTCTTAACAAAAAATGTTGCTCAAGATTTGCTGATGAATTCTCTAGGGAATATTAATAATTTTGCGGATGAGGACATAAGGAATTTTGTAAATCTCATCATATCTATTATTTTAAAAAGCGTCGATAATAATACTGTTCCAAGCTATTTTCTAATTAATATGGCGAAAGTTTTTTACGATCGAATGACTCGCCTTCAAACCTCCACCGAGGAAATGTTTCGTGAGCTTTTGAGAAAATTCAAAATGATATTGGAGAATCTTCTTAATTTAAATACCATCTTAAAAAGCGCTAAAGAAGAAAACGTTGAGTCAATTATAAATATTATTCAACAATTTCATAATATATTACAAAAGATGAGTATTGAATTATCGGATAATGCGAAAAATTTAAACTCATGGATTAGATCGAGTGCAAGCAATTTGAAAACTTTAGGCACCACTCGCCCAAACGATAAAATTTTAGATTTTATAAATAAAAGTTAACTAAAAATTAATGCTTTCTAAATAATATAGTAACAATTAGCCATTTTTCTTTTTAAATTCATGCTGAAAAAGATATTGCATCTGTTGCTTCTTTTATGCTGTTTCAATGTTTTCGCTAATAAAGCTGAGGATGAGTTTAATGTAGATGGAATAAAATTTAAATGTAACTGCAATAAAAATGCATCTAATTCAAAATGGAAGATACAGCATATTAGCTCAAACTGGACCGTAATTTTAAAAACTCACCCACCAAAAAGTATCAAAAAAGTTTTGAAATTACAATACGTTTTCACGAGCTAATAACGTTCATTCTGTGTCCCACGGGGCGCGAGTATGGTATAATAATTATACCATACTCGCGCCCATAGTCTGTCAAGGATCACTTCGTTCTCCTCCTTGACAGACTAAACCGCTAACCTCTGTTTCATATAAGACATACTGAAAACTTCAGGTTTCTTGATGAGGGTTTTTTTTCTAGGCAGAATAATGAGGGCATTCTTGCCATACACTTAAATAGTCTTATTCCGAACCATTTGGAATAAGACTTATAGCAATCAGACACGGGGCATAGAAGTAGATTATGAAGGGTTATGATAGATATGCAAAGTCATTGCTTTTCAGGCTCCCTGGGCGCAATATGGTATAATATATACCATATTGCGCCCAGGGGGGAAGTGGTGACAATCTTTGACTTTCACCACTTCGAATACTGATTACTCTGTTGCTGCATGGTCAAAATGAGGGACGATCAGCGATTCTCGCTTTTGAAAGCTTGTGTGTATCAAATCTATCCTGAATGAAATAACGTAAGCGGAACCCCATCGGTATCTTTATGGGTTCTGATTACTATATATGTCTTAATTTTTGTTACACCCTTTATATTCGGTATATTATTAGTTAATATACTATCAAATTCATTATAATCTTTAACTACAACTCGTAGTATAAAATCTTTGCCTCCGAGCGCAGCCATACAATCAAGAACATTAATTGTATTTTTAATTTGCTTTAAAAAGTCATGTATAATTTCTTGATTGCTCGAGTTAAGACTAACTATACAAATAACTTCAATTGCACCTAAAACAGATAAATCTACTTTTGCGTAATACCCTTTTATCACGCCATTTTCTTCAAGATATCTCAATCTTCTAAGACAAGGCGGCGGAGAAATGCCTACAGCTTTAGACAAGTCTACATTAGTCATTCTGCCATTTTTTTGTAAATTTTCTAACATTTTTATATCGATTTCATCTAGGCGAGCCATCTAATTATCCTTAAATTTTTACTTAGCGTAATTATATAAAATTAAATATTCTTTTTTTATAAGAATCCCAAGCCAAAAATCAACTTAGAATTGTAAAGAATTGTAATTAAGTCGTTTTAAACACCATAAATTTTAAATTAATCTCACTTAGAGACCACAGCATTCTCAAGATAAATAAGTTTCAGGTGTCTATAGCACTATAATCGATCCCTACCTTGCAGCATTAAAGATATATCATTAATTTTAGAGGTTTGATATGTTGTATTTTCAATGCCCCTTTTAGGTGGAGATTGAACGACGTTAATATCTATATACGCCTTTTATAGGGATATACCATCTGAATAAGTGGCTTTCCATTTGTAATAGACTTCATATCTAAACCTGCAGCAATATAGTAATCAGTTTTGGAAGTGGCGCGAGTATGATATAATTATTATACCATACTCGCGCCATCAGTCTGTCAAGGATCACTTCGTTCTCCTCCTTGACAGACTCATTTTACTTGAAAAGTGGAATTAGGAGATG
>JAIRKP010000053.1 GCA_031260085.1 Holosporales bacterium
TCTATCAGTATCCGTATTTTCCACCTCTGGGCAATCATACCCTCATAAGTAACCTCAGTTTCGTGCAAGAAGACGCATATAGTCTGTCAAGGAGGAGAACGAAGTGATCCTTGACAGACCGATGGCGCGAGTATGGTATAATAATCATACCATACTCGCGCCCCGTGTGCGCTTAAAAGCTACAATTTTTCAAGCCCTGCCATCGTTCAAAAGAAGTCTACCTCCATTTCCTGTCCTGTGATAAATTAACTTTTAAACACACTATTAATATTTCGTTGTTAACATTCGTGGTAAGAACTGGCATTTCAACTTTTTATGATATCAAAAGTAAAAACAGTAGCTTTTATAGGCATGACTCCGATTGAAATTGTTGTCGAAGCTCAACTTTCTCCTGGGGTTGCTTCATTTAATATTGTTGGCTTGCCCGATAAATCCGTTGGAGAAGCTAAAGAACGAATACGGTCAACTTTTTTTCAACTTGGTTTAGGATTTCCCTCTAATAAAGTTATTGTAAATATGGCCCCAGCTGATATACCAAAATCGGGATCTCATTATGATTTGCCGATTGCTTTGGCTATTTTAGGCGCTATGGGTATTATTGATGCTGAGTTGCTGCAAAATACAATATCTCTCGGAGAACTTGGATTAGATGGTAATTTAGCATACGTGTTTGGAACTATTTGCGCTGCAATGTTAGCAAATGAAAAAGGTTATTCCATTCTTTGCCCAAAGCAATGCGGAAAAGAAGCTTTATGGAGTGGAAATAAATCTATAATAGCGGTTAGTAATATATTATCGATAATAAATCATTTAAAAGGTTCTTCTCAAATAGCTGTTTTAGATGAGCCTTCAATACTGCAAAATGATTATGAATATGATATTGATATTTATGAAGTTCACGGGCAACATCTGGCCAAGCGAGCATTAGAAATAGCAGCCTGCGGCGGACATAATGTTTTGATGATAGGGCCTCCTGGATCTGGAAAATCAATGCTGGCTCATCGAGCTAGAACTATTCTCCCGATCCTTTCTCCCGAGGAAGCTCTTGAAACAACATGTGTTTATAGCATGTCTGGGATGCTGCCTGAAAGCGGATTAATTTATATGCCCCCTTTTCGAGATCCACATAATTCTTCATCACTGGTTTCTATTATAGGTGGTGGAATAGATGCAAAACCAGGAGAACTTTCATTGTCACACAACGGAATTCTTTTTTTAGACGAATTTCCAGAATTTCCCAGGTCTATAATAGAGTCGTTGAGACAACCTTTAGAAACTCATAAAATAACAGTTTCGAGAGCCAAAGAACATATTTCTTATCCGGCTAATATTCAGCTAATAGCAGCAATGAATCCTTGCAAATGTGGATTTTTCGGAGATGCTAACAGAGAATGCGCTAAAGCGCCTAGATGCGCTCTTGAATATAGAAATAGAATATCAGGCCCGATTTTGGACAGATTTGATATAACAATTTATATGCCTAATATAAAAGCTTCGGACCTTTTTCAAAATGAAAAACGAGAGCATTCAAAAGAGATAAGAAAGAGAGTCTCAGATGTGCGAGAAATCCAATATCGGAGAGCTGAAAATCATTCTATTTCAAAATGTAAATTAAATGGCAAAGTTCAAAATAATTTTCTATATTCGATAACCAAACTTGATACCAATTTAAAAGCTTTTTTTCAAAAAGCGGTCGAATATTCAAATTTATCGGCAAGAGGCTGTTACAAAGTCTTAAGAGTTGCTCGCACCATAGCGGATATGGAAATGTCAACCGATATTTATAAACACCATATTTTAGAGGCATTGCAATACAGACTTCTTAATTTTAAATAAAGATAAAGAAATTGTACTAGACCTAATCCTAAAATTTCTCAGTGTGTCTTATACGAATCTGAGGTTAAATTATAGGAGGTAAGTATATTACATCAGTTTCGTGTAAGAAGGTATAATAACCACACAAGTTCCACCTCCAATCTCTGTTTGTTGTTCGGATATACTGGCTATTTATTACTCTTGGTGTAGGGTTCGAGGCAAGTCTATTCGAGAAATTAAAACCCGGATGCTAATTGGTGTGCCTGAAAATAGAATTATTTTCAGGCACCACGGGGCGCGATATAATTCATAGACTTAATAATAATCGCGCCCACCTGCTCACAGAGTAAAACATTAACATAAGTGCTAAATTCGAAAGTCAACCTCTAGTGTGCCGGGAGAAATTATAAGAGAAACAGAGATTAGCGATTTAGTCTGTCAAGGAGGAGAACGAAGTGATCCTTGACAGACTGATGGCGCGAGTGTGGTATAATAATTATACCATACTCGCGCCCCGGAGGTATTCAATTAACTATACAAAATGTTCCCCAGGAAATACTTCAAATCAAACAGCAAAGATTGTTGGAGGTAACACTGTTAAGTTGGAGAGCATAATTAAAGTCTAATATACGGTTACTCTTTAATATAAAGGTTTAACGTTCACACCACTCTTTGTATACGGTTGCTAACGAATCTGTTTTAAGTGAATTTCGTATCTCGCTCATAAGTTTGTTTAAAGTATATATATTATGAATCGATATTAGGCTACCACTCAATATCTCTTTCGCTTTCAACAAATGATGTATGTAAGCTCGCGAGAAATTTAGGCATGTGTAGCATTGGCAAGAAGAACTTATTGGTTTAAAATCATTTTTAAACAGAGCATTATTTAAATTCATATAATTTTTCATAGTATTATCCCGTAATTCTCTTTTTTTTACAATAGCAGCACCATGACGAGCTATTCTTGTTGGAGTCACGCAATCAAATGTATCGATGCCACATTTAACTCCGTTAAATATATCTTCAATTCCTCCAATTCCTAAGAGATGAACATATTTAGTTTTATCAAGCATTTCGCTCGTCAAGTTCACTATGTCATACATTTCAGATTTGGTTTTCCCAAGACACCCGCCAATTGCAAATCCTTGAAAATCACCTTCGTTAGCAAATCTAGCGCTTTCCATTCTTAAATCGGGATATATTCCTCCTTGAATAACAACTAAAAGAGCTTGGCTCCCATCTCCGATTCGTTTTAATTCGTTTAATGATCTAAGTGCCCATCGTTTGCTTTTTTCCATTGAGTTTGCGGTGTATAATTTGTTTACATGATAAGGAGTACATTCATCAAATGATACGACAATATCAGCTCCAAGATCATGTTGAATTCTCATAGACAATTCAGGGGTTAACATAACTATCTTACCATCGATGTATGATCTAAACTTAGCTCCAGCCTCGCTTAGCGCTAGCATCGTTTTTTTTCCTTTCAATAACTGAGCGCCTTTTATTTCAGCATCGATACTTCCATATCCTAAACTAAATATTTGAAATCCTCCCGAATCAGTAAACATTGGGCCATCCCAGCCCATAAATTGGTGTAACCCACCTGCTTCTTTGATAATTTCTGATCCTGGCTGAAGCATTAAATGATAAGTATTAGAAAGAATGATTTGAGTTCCAGCTTCCTTGACTTTATCAATGGTTAAACCTTTAATATTTGCTTTAGTTGCACAAAATATAAATCCCGGAGTTTCAATTTTGCCATGATCAGTGTATACAGTGCCTAATCTAGCTGCTGATTTTTCACATTTTTGCCGAATTTCAAACTTAAACAAAAGCAACCTATCTTAAAACAAAATTGCGTAAATTATAAACAAATTGTTAATTAATTTCAATAAATTTTTCATATTGTTTTGCAATATCACCATGGAACGTTGCAAGCCTTCTCTTAATAAAATGAGCAGAAGCTCTCCTAACCTTTTGGAACTAGGAACTATTAGCTACAATCCAAATACAGGAGTCTTTCAGACTACGCCTCTTCTCCTCTTTCCATGAACTATACTCGTGCCAAAGTAAGATTCATCAAGTTTAAACTCACTGCCTGAGGATGGTGCACCTGATTGCCTTAAAGGATTAACAGTGTTACGGTTTACTCTAACAATCTTTGCTGTTCAATTGGTTGTATTTCCTCATGTTCATAGCATACTCCATTATAGCTACTAGTGCCGAGCATTAACACTTTCAAATAAGTGTTAAGAAATGAGGTTTTGCGCTTTTATGCTCTTTGCCTATATGCTTTTCAATCCCTTCCACGCTCCTTACGCAAATCAGGAGGTTTATTAATTTGAGAATTAGATCTTGGGAGGGAACAGTGTGCTTTGAAAGGTTTCGCATAAGAAACACTGAGAAACTTTAAGAATTGTATAGCTTTTCTAATACTTAAACATCGGAATTAGAAGGTATACTTTATTTAAGCGGCTTGCCAAGTTATGGTTTGTTAGGCCCCTGGGGCGCAATTATGGTATAA
>JAIRKP010000024.1 GCA_031260085.1 Holosporales bacterium
CACCATTAAAAGAATTATGGAAAAATTTCAAATTTGAAGTTGTTGTCAGTATAACAGTTTCTGCATGCTATCTTGGAACATCTTATTCTGCAATGATGTTTGGAAATAGGTTATTTCAACAAGCCGGATATCCTGTTTCTCATAGTATGCTATATAGCTTTATCGATCTATTGTGGGCATCGATAGCGCTTCGAATCGCAGGATATATAGCTGATAGAATCGGATCTCAACAATTATTAAAACTAGGAATAATGTTATTAGCAGTCGTCGCATTGCCAGTTTGTTATTTGATCTCAGGAGAATTGACATTAGCAAAAATATACACCTATATGACTATTATGACATTTTTAAGCTCAGTTGTATTGTGTTGTGCTGCTAATTATGCAACAGCTATGTTTCCTGTCAAATGCCGATATTCAGGCTATTCTATAACAGATTCAATAGGATCTATTATAGGCGGGTTTACACCGTTTATGATGCTGTTGTTTGCAGATTTGTTTCATAGCAATTTATGGTGTGTTTTATGGATATATATCTTAACTATCCCAACATTTCTATTAGTTTCTATCATGAATAAAAAAATCAATAGCCGTGAAGAAGAAATACTCTAAATCGGAATTGACAAACTTCATTAAAAGAATTAGAATGTTTGTGCTTGAAGTGCAAATTATTTAAAGTAATAAGTTACTTAACTCAAAAAAAATACAAACGGAGAAAAAAATGAAACACTCATGTAAGAAATTTAACTTACAATACATATTGTATGTTGCATTATTGACAATTCTAGCAGCTGCTTCATCAGACGCGCACAACCAGCTCCGGCAGCATGGTTGCCGCCGTTGCTCAATTATCAGAGTCCAGATGACCGATATAACATGATATTTACGTTCGCGGGAATTATTGTCCTAGGAGTCCAATTTCATAATTAGATTTGTGCACGTGGACCCAATTAACAAAATAAATAAGTCGGCTATTCAGATATCATTGGTAGGATAACAAGAAATGAAACCGAATAAATCTATAAGCATGCAAATATTGCAATACCTAGGGCTATTATTAACTACTCCGACTTATACGTATCCAGTCATAAAAGCAGAAAGACAAGAGCAAATGATAATTGAAAATCTCCCCAAGGTGTCTACTCAATTAGCGTCAGAGTGACATTACACAGAAAATAAACTTCATTCTTAAGTTATTGTGACTGAAAAAAGCTTCATCTTTTCAGACCACGGGGGCGCGAGTATGGTCTAATAAATATACCAAACTCGCGCCTATAGTCTGTCAAGGATCACTTCGTTCTCCTCCTTGACATACTTACGTCTAATTATAATATACAACTTCTTACGCGAAACTGAGGTTAACTTAGTTTTTTTGGTATGAAAATCAGCGATTTTCATTATACACAAAAGATATGGGAGTATGCATTGAAATGTTTTGCAAGTTGGAAACTCGTTGATTTTTGAAACTCTTAATTTGACAGCAAAGGTACTATAAGTTCGAAAAACCAATAGCCCTATGAAACACGAAATTGGAACGACTAAGCAAAGAGCATAACAATCAAGATGTCTTCTACGGAAGGCAGGATATAACTAAGTTTGTTTGGCATGAAAACCGAGGATGTTCATACCATACCCCCGAGGCGCGATTATCCGCAGTTTCGGTGGGCACAATCTTCGATTTTCTGCACCCGCAAACTTAATATAATTTCTCGGCACTTTAAGGTAATAATATTTCAATAGTTCAACGTGGAACATTTTAATGTTTTGAAAGTTGTGCATGAATATAAGATTAACACCCCTTTTAGGGAAATATAACTCAGAGCTCATGTGCTCTTATCTTATTGCAAAAATTCTGCTTCTTAAGGTTTCTAAAAAAGTCTTACGTAAACAGCTCACTCAAAATGTCGATTTTTATTGTGCTGAAAATCTTCGATTGTGTCCACCGCTGCCGCGGATAATTGCTCCCCCGGGGGGCCATATAAAGTTATATATCTATTTGATACTTTTCCAGCTCCAATAATGCTTGTTTTTTTGAAATACCTCCAGCATATCCAGTAAGGCTGCCATCTGCTCCAACGACTCGATGACAAGGAATTATTATTGATATCGGGTTGTGCGCTACCGCAACTCCAACTGCTCGTGCTGAGTTCAAACCAAGTTTTTTAGCAATTGCTCCATACGTTGTAGTTTCGCCAATTGGAATCTCAAGAATCAATTTCCAAACTTGCTTCTGGAAATAAGTCCCTCTTGGATTTAATTTTAACGTAGGAGCATAATGATCACCAGAGAAATAATGATTCAACCAACGCCGTAGCTCTTTAAGGGCTGGATAATCTGGACTAACTATCCAAGTATTTACACTACTTGGATAATGCTTTTGCCCAACAAACCATAATCCTATTAGAGCATCATTTTCAGCGCAAGCAGTGAGTTTCCCAATTGGAGATTCAATCTCATCGGTGTACATCTGCACGACTACCTTGAGAATATTATTTTTCGATTACTATAAAGCATCGTGCGCCATTAGTATATAAAAATCCAGTGGTTATTGCTATATTTTCAATTGTACTTTTTGGTTTTTTAATACAAATATTATCCTTTATTTTAGTTATATAAGGCTGATGTTGTGGAAGAATCGAAATTGGCCCAATGTCTGTAAGGACATTCACTTCTTCTATTTTACCTTCATAAATTTTTTCTTCGTTAGAAATTAAAACTAAATCAAACATAACTTTCACCTAAAAATCGAGATTAGAATATTCTTCAGATGGAGGGATCTGAGGCAAGTTGTCGCTTAATATGCTTCGAAATGACGGGCGAGACTTGATTCGAGCATACCAATTTTTAGCGGAATTGTATTTATTCCATGGAACAAAACCCAAATAATCCAAAACAGAAATAAAAGAAGCTGCGGAAATATCTGCAATCGAAAAGTTTTTCCCAGACAGCCAATTTCTTCTATCAATCAGCCAGGTTAAATAATCTAAATGAATCGAAAATTTCGAAAGAGCTGCCCTTATTGTTGAAGTCTTAGGAGTTTTATCTATATTTTGTAAAAATCTTTTAGTAATTTTTTCAAAAATTATTGGTTGATAAACCTCTTCAAAAAATCTAAATGAGAACCAATCTGCAATTTTTCTTGTCTCAAGTTTTTCTGAATAATCATTGCCTAATAAATTTCTCTCAGGATATAATTCTTCCAAATATTCTCTAATTGAAGAATGACCAAATACAACATTCCCATTTATATCAACCAAAACAGGCAAGTTCCCCATAACATTTAAATCATACAATTCATCAGATGGAGCCCATGGATATTCATACTTTAATTCAAGATCCAATTGCTTCTCAGCCATAGTAAACCGAGCTATTCTTGAAAACCCGCACAATGGATAATGAAATAATATTCTCACTAAAAGATTACCTTTTAAATTTGCATAATAGTTTTTTGTTTTGTGGATGCTAATGAATCTATTTGTTTGGAATAATCGTCAGTTAATTCTTGAACAGAAGAAGACAATTTTCTCATTTCGTCTTCGCTTATTTCTCCGCTTTTTTCGAGTTGTTTAACAAGCTCCATAGCATCTCGTCTTATATTTCTTATAGCAATCTTAGTATCTTCAGCATATTTTGATACAAGCTTTGCAAGTTCTTTCCGCCTTTCTTCGGAAAGAGGAGGAATTGGAACCTTTATAGTTTGGCCGTCAACCGTTGGGTTTAAATTGGCCCCGCAATCTCTTATCGCTTTTTCGACAGCTTTAACCAGACCTTTATCCCAAACGCTAACTGAAAGCATTCGAGCATCCATAGCTGATATTGCTCCTACTTGATTTATTGGCAATAAAGACCCATAGGCGTCAATTTTTATAGGCTCTAGAAGCGCAGCCGACGCCCTCCCAGCCCTGATGCCCGCCAAATCTTTAGAAAGTGTATCTAACGATAAAATCATTTTAGTTTTAAAAGGATCCAATCTAGAATCAAGACTCATATTATCTACGCAATATAGAAACATCCATTCTATAAAGCATAGCAAATATTAGAATACCTTTCTACAAAATTAGCGAGAATAGATTTGGTAAGGTTCTAATTTAGCTAAGCCTGTATTTGCTTTAAGTTTCTCATGAGAACAGGATTTAACGAGGGAGAAGCTGCACAAGTATGATTTAAATTGTAAATAAGAAAGGTTCTTGAGCATTCAATTTCAGGATTTACATAGAGTACCGAATTTATTAGGCGGGTATTAATAGCCTTCTTTGCAACCTTTAGACACAGAATTATAGCAATAAGACCCAGAGCAGCAAATAAATCAGATTATGTGTGGTTAGCCATAAACGCTACAGCTTTCAGGACTCCCAGGGCGCGAGTGTGGTATAATTAATTATACCACACTCGCGCCATACGTCTGTCAAGGATCACTTCGTTCTCCTCCTTGACAGACTATACAGCTCATCTGTTTCTCTTATCTTTCGTCCTCATATATCATGTTTAATCTTGGCACATAATATACTACCGCTCCTATCTGGTTCTCAAGGAGGGTTGGTGCGTAACCTCAATTTTGCAGAAAGCGTGCTTGAAAAGAAAACTAAGCTTGTATTAAAAAGTTCTCCCGGCCCATCGCCAATAGCGGCTAAGATTACTCAGAACTATGAAGGTATTGCACAGCTCTGGTTTCTGATCCACGACAATGTGGGGCTTCCTGTGAAACTGGAACGCAAGTTTAACTATCTGCATCTACTGGCATGAAGGTTCCTATCTTTACATTTCTAGGCGATCTCAGCCACCTCGGATGTTCTTTGGGCTTTAAGAGGGGATGGTCATTTGGGTTTCGGAGGGACTGGTTAATGGCTGGTTTGAAGAGGTTTTTGAACCATTTCCAACAGCTAGTGTCATCGGGATCCACTGTTGCTTGCTTCGATGCTTCAGAATCGTCCCCCAGCTTGGTCTTTGCTCTGCTCGTCTGAGATCTTTGGAGTATCCCCGATTTGTTGGGAATATGGATTGTGAGTAACCTTGCTGCATCTGTCGGCGCTGCGTCATAACCTAAAGGGATATCCGCGGTCCCTCGGGCAACGGGGACCAAGGGAGTTACTGCTCCTGTAGTCACTATGGCAAGTAATAATTTTCTCAAAAAAGTAATTTCTTAATAAAAAGACTTCTCAATATTCTATTGTGCTGAGTAATTATTAACAAAGACTTAATTTTAAGAGATAATTCATAATATGTCAAGGAATTTCATAATAATCCCATTAGTTTTATTATTATGAACGCGTATGTGGCTAAAAGAAAACTGTCTAACCTATCGCAAAATCCACCGTGGCCGGGGATGATGTTCCCTGTGTCTTTTACGTTTAAGATTCGTTTGGTTTTTGATTCTAATAAATCGCCAAGAATAGCGGATATTATAATTACAATTGATAAATAAAATAATTTTATATTATCGTTTAGAACATTATGAACGTAGATATATGAAGTCATCATAGAGAATATAATGCCAACCACAACTCCGGACCATGTCTTATTCGGGCTAATTTGAGGAGCTAATTTTGGTCCTCCAATAAGCTTTCCTCCGAAATATGCAAAAATATCACAAGCCCAAACAATAGAAAGTACCCATAAAGTATATAAATTATAAGAAATGCCATTATAAGCATTGTCATTATAATACTCTAAAGCCCAAAATAAAGTTGGAATTATTATATAAATAATTCCGCAATAGAATAATAAATACTTCTTCTTGCCTCGATTGATTTTTGTCCATTCATATAGCATTAGAAAGAGACCCACCAACAAACATACTAAGAATTCCCAATCACCTAAGACTATCCAAATTGTGAATCCAGCTCCCGCGATTCCGTTTATAACTCTCATTAACAAATTATTTGCCATACGTTCTGTCTCGTTTTGAAAAACAATTTATAGCAGTCTCTAATTCTTGTTTGTTGAAATCTGGCCAGTATAATTTTGAAAAATAAAACTCCGTATATGAGTGTTGCCATAATAAAAAATTACTAATTCTTTCTTTAAAACTTGTTCTAATCATCATATCTGGATCAGGGATGCCTGCTGTGTCTAGATTAGCTGAAAAACTCTCTTCAGTAAATTCTAATCCAATTTCAGCCATTTTTTTGGCAGCGCGGACGATTTCATCTCTTCCTCCATAGCTGATGGCCAGGCAAACAACAATTTCGTTACTAGTTTTCGTTTTTAATTCATAATTCACCAATATATCCCTAAATTCAGGGTCTAATTTGGATATATTTCCAATAACTATTAATTTTGCTCCAGCATCTAGAATTTTATTGATGGAATCGTCATTTTTGAAAAATTGCATAGCTAAGGCCATAAAATCCTTAACCCAAGCTTTTGGTCTTTCCCAATTTTCAAATGAAAATGCATAGAACGTTGTATACCGTATGCCAAACTCTTTTGCCCATAATATTGTGTCGGCCATTGTTCTCATTCCTTTGAGATAGCCCTGCATTATTGGCTTATTATTTGTTTTTGCCCAAGATGAATTTCCGTCCATAATAAAAGAAACGTGATTGGGAACTTTTATAATCATTATTCCATCAAATTTCCAAATTTCGTTAATCTTCCATCAAAGTATAGCTTTATAGTGCCGACAGGGCCATGTCTTTGTTTGGCTATTATTATTTCAGATCTGTTGTATATCTTTTCCATATCCATCTGCCATTTATCATGTTCAATTGTGCCTTCTTGAGGTTCCTTTCTTGATTTGTAATACTCTTCTCTAAAAACAAACATAACAACATCAGCATCTTGCTCGATAGATCCTGATTCTCTTAAATCAGATAGCTGTGGTTTTTTGTCCTCTCTTTGCTCAACGGCGCGAGATAGTTGAGATAATGCTAAGACTGGAACATCCAACTCTTTTGCCAAACCTTTCAGAGCTCTGGTAATTTCTGAAATTTCCTGCACTCTGTTTTCAGATGATGATCCAATCTTGCCAGATTCTATGAGTTGTAAATAGTCTATGACAACAAGGCCTATATTATGTTGTCTTTTCAATCTTCGTGTTCTATTTCTAATTTGGTTGATAGTTATATTGGGAGTATCATCAATAAACAAATCTAATTTTTCCAAATCTTGGCTGATGGTCAGGAATTTATCAAATGAATCTTTAGGAATTTCTCCCCTCCTTATATTGTCTGATGGAATGCCAGATTCGGTCGCTAAAATCCGTGTAGCTAATTGTTCGGCAGACATTTCGAGTGAAAAGAATACAACTCCAGTTCCATCTGGCGAATTGTTTAACTTTGCTCTTGTTGTATTAAACGATATGTTCGTAGCAAATGCAGTTTTCCCCATTGATGGGCGACCTGCAACAACTAGCAAATCAGATTTATGCAAACCCCCAAGCCATTTATCTAAAAGCTTAAAGCCAGAGGTTACTCCAACTATGTGGCTGTCTCTTCGAAAAGCAGAAGCCGCGGCTTCAATAGATTCTGCAAGAGCGTCACTAAATTGAACCAACCTTCCTTTCCCCACGATTCCCGTTGCTATTTCATAAAGGTTTTTTTCAGTATTTTCGATTATATTTAAAGCGCTTTCTTTAGCATTTAATTCTTGTGCTTTTGTAATACTTTCATCACTTATTAAAACTATTTGGCGTCTTAAATATAGGTCATAAATAATTTTTGAATATTCTCTGACATTATTTAAACTTATTGTAGAATCTACTAAATCCAAGAGATATTTTTGACCATCTGCCAATTTAAACATTTCATCGGAAGTTAAATATACCCCCAATGTTATCGGATCAGCAATAGACCCTGAATCTCTGATTTTTCTGATTGCATCAAAGATTTTCTCATGCAATTCGCTAGCAAAATGATACGCAGCAAAATAATCGGGTATCGTATCTATAACTGAATTATCAAGAATCAAAGCCCCCAAAAGAGCCTGCTCAACATCTTGATTATGAAGTAATGTTTTATCCATTCGCCCATTATAGCACACTTTACTATCGTCGTGCCCGCAAAAAGCATTAGACTTCTTTCAAAACCTTTATAATCATAATTATTGCAATTAAGACATGGAGCACAGAAGCGGAATATACTCAGAAGTACTGGAGTTATAATATTTTAGGCGCTATGACTAGCAAAATGAAAAGACCTCCGCCTTAACCAATTGTAACCAGATTATCATCTCTATGGTTATGCTTCCACTCTGATTCTTAACAAAGTTCTCCTCTATTTTGGAACAATTAGTTACCATGGTTGTGTATACCTTTTCAAACTCGCCTAGTTCTATCTTAGATTTCTCTATGCAAAGATTTTGTTCCTCTCTTGCATGCTGATTGTATTCCCTCATGTTCATAGCATTCTCCTATCTAGATGCTAGTCAAGAGCCTATTATATTTTGTAACAATTTGGGGATTGTGATATATTTTTGAGATTGATAGCATATACGATATTAGTTCTCTTAGTTATTATAAATGTTATTTGATCACGAATTGGCTTGGATAAATGAAAAAATTTATAATGAAATATATAAAAACTCAATATCAAATACTGCTGATTTCTGGGAATATCACATCCAATCAATAAGTTGGCACAAAACTCCATACGATATTTTTGATCACAAGACCAAATCTTGGCTTTCTGGCGGAGTTGCTAATGTTTGTTATAACTGCGTTGATAGACATGCGGAGCAAACGCCCAACAAGCCTGCAATTGTTTGGCATGGCGATGAAAAAGGCGTGAGGAGAGAAATTTCTTATAAAGAGCTGCAAAGAAAGATAGTAGAGATCTCCTCTTTATTGCTAAGTAAGGGCATTAAAAAAGGAGATGTCGTGGGGATTCATATGCCTATGACTCCTGATGCTGTTGCTTCTATGTTAGCGTGCGCTCGAATTGGAGCTATTCATTTGGTTGTTTTTGCCGGATTTTCGGCGAACTCGCTTGCTTATAGATTAGAAATGTCAAATGCAAAAGTTCTTATAACATCTGCGGAGACGAGGCGAGGAGGCAAGCCGATTAAAATAAAAGAAAACTGCCAGGAAGCTATTGCTATTATGACTAATAAACCTGAACTTATTGTTATTGATGAGGTTAATTTATTTAATAATTTAAAATTAAATGAGCATTTAGAATTATGTACTGATAAGGATGATTTGTTTGTTTTATACACATCGGGATCTTCAGGAAAACCGAAAGGCATAATACATTCATCTCTTCAATATATTCTATATGCTGCAACTACGTTTAAGTTCGTATTTAATATTGACCCCCATGATATTTATTTTTGTACGTCCGATATCGGCTGGATCACCGGGCATAGTTATATTACATATGCTCCTCTTTTTCACGGCTTGACTATTGTTATGTTTGAAGGAACGCCAATATATCCGACAGCTGATCGATATTGGGAAATCATTGAAAGAGAGCGAGTTTCTGTTTTTTATACTGCACCAACTGCACTCAGATCCCTTCAGACGTTTGACGAGAATTTTGTTAAAAAGCACGACTTATCGTCTCTAAAAGTTTTAGGCAGCGTCGGAGAACCTATAAACAAAAAAGCTTGGGAATGGTATTTCAATGTTGTCGGAAATCGTCATTGTCCAATAGTTGATACTTGGTGGCAAACTGAAACAGGCGGGATAGTATTGGCTCCGCTTTTGGATATAAATAACCAAAAACCTTGCATAGCGGGTAAACCTTTCTTTGGAATAAAGACGGATATTGTTAATACAGATTCAAAAAGAGTGACCCAACCAATGGAAGAAGGAAGATTAATAATAGAAAACAATTGGCCTGGAATGTGTCGATCTGTATTGTATGAATGCGAATATAGTCAGAAATCGACTTCTAAGAATCAAACATGTAAGAATATTTTTCTTAACCAATATTTTGAAGATAACAAATTTATTACGGGAGATGGCGCTCTTTATGATGAGGATTTTGATATAAAAATTATAGGTCGCCTAGATGATGTTATAAATATTTCTGGACATCGATTGAGTACTATCGAAATTGAAGAAGCTATATATAAAGTCAATACAGTAAAAGATTGCGCTGTTGTTGCTATTGACCATAAAATCAAAGGGCAGACTCCTTTTGCATTTGTTGTAAAAAATTTGGTAGACGAATGCGAAGATGAACTAAAAAAAAGCATTATCGAATCAATTAGAAAATACATAGGCCCAATCGCAAAGCCAGATTATATAGTATTTGTTGAAGATTTACCAAAAACGAGATCGGGGAAAATAGTACGCCAGTTACTTCGCGAAATCGTTATGAATCGAGAATATGACATAACGACAATATCATCTGTCCACAATAAAGAAATACTGCTATCAATTGTTCAGACGGTTAGTGATATATCAGTGAATTAATATCTCAACATGTAGACATGAGATACCTTTCGAAACCTGCAGCAAGAGAGCAAGGAGTAATTAGCGCCCCTCCTCCGGGGCGCGAGTATGGTATAATTATTATACCACACTCGCGCCATCAGTCTGTCAAGGATCACTTCGTTCTCCTCCTTGACAGACTATTGCTCTAATACTTTTTAAGTGTGCCCGAAAAGCGTCTGCTTTTCGGGCCCGGGGGCGCAATTATGGTAAAATAATTATACCATAATTGCGCCCCCGGGCGGAGGTCGAAAATCTTTTATTTTCTACCTCCGCACTCAATTTAGCAATCTTGGAGCTACTTTTGG
>JAIRKP010000060.1 GCA_031260085.1 Holosporales bacterium
ATTATAGAATTAATAGAGAAAGAATTGAGAAATAAAATGAAAAATTTAAAAAATAACAGAGAAATACAAAACGTTAACATAAACAATTCGACAGATATGATTGAAGATATTGTTAAAAAATATATAAATAATAATGCCGCATTGCAAAAGAATCATGTGAATGATTGACTTAAAAAGTACTTTTTTGCCGAAACTGACAACCATTTAATGCAAAAAATCTACCATAAACACCTAAAAAGTTATGGCTTTTCTTGACTTTCCTGCGCTTTATTTTCTCTTATTGAAAAATCCAGAAAATACAAAACTTTATGGCCAGAATATCCACATTTAGTTGTTACTCCTCAAAATCGGAGTTTTGCCCGAAGAAACTTTAGATAATCGCACCCTCGGGCGGGGTTCAACAATCCACGATTTACTAACCACTCAACCAAAATTAACAGTATTTTGACGATTACTCGAGAGGTAATAATATTTCAATTGTTCCACGTGGAACATTTTGGCGTTTTGAACATATTGTGTCATATGAGATTAGCCCCGATAATAGAATTATGTTCGGACCACTTACATAAAGTACGCCTTGTACTCATATTCTCTGCAGATATGACACTAAGGTTAATGAACCACTGCCTTCTGAAGCCGATAGTTTCGATAATGCTTACAAAAAAAGCTGATAATAGAGTGAATTCTTAATAGTCTGATATCTTAAAGGAATCTATATTATGATGTTCTTTTTATTGTTTGATATTATACTCAAGTGTTCGTCTAAAGGCGAGGGCTTTCACTCTATACTATGGGAGAGCAAAGAAGATGATAATGATAGTCTGTCAAGGAGGAGAACGAAGTGATCCTTGACAGACTATGGGCGCGAGTATGGTAAAATAAATTATACCATACTCGCGCCCGTGGTGCCTGAAAGTAATTTTATATACATAATTAACTCCCTACTGAATTACGGTATTTTTCTTTAGAGTTAAAGATGGATCTCAGATTATTTTTATTAAACCAAGTGAGTGGGATTATATAATTTGCTTTACGAATAGTAAGGCTATAATGCCAATGTAATTTATTAAAATCGATTGAACCAGGATTACCTCCGATACTTTTAACCCAATCAGTACCTTTTTTCTTCATGACTACTGCTCGTCTCAGAATGTTTGCTCTGATTCGCCGACGCAATAGGGAGTCTATGTCTTGATATAGTCCTTTTCGGTAGTCGTATCTAAAATAGGATGTCCAGCCGACTATGACTTGATTGAGATCTTTGATCATCACTGTTAAATCTCTAAATCTTGATCTTTTTGTGAGTTTTTTAATTTTGTATTTTAAATTTTGTATATTTTCAGGTATGGCTGTTATTTTCCCCAAGTCATCTATTTTATATCCTAGAAATTCTGAATAATTGACTTTACAAGCCTTTGTTTTTGTCTTATTGCAAGTTAGTTTCAAATGTTTTTCCAAATACTTTTCAACCGACAGCAAGACTCGTTCTGCTGCTTTTAAACTTTTCGTATATATTTTGATATCATCAGCATATCTGCAAAATTTATGACCTCTATGTTCAAGCAATATATCAAGATCGTGTAGCAATAAGTTTGAAAGAAGAGGTGATAATGAACCTCCTTGGTATATTCCTTTTTCTTTGATTTCGTAAGTGTTATATTTCAACATGCCGGATTGTAAAAACTTTCTAACTATTCGTAAAACTCTTTTATCTTTTACTATTTTCGACAATTTATAAACGATCATATCATGATGAATATTATCAAAGAATTTTGCAATGTCTATGTCAGCTACATACGTGTGCCCTTCTAATATATAACTTTTGGCTTGTTGAACTGCTTCCAAAGCGCTTTTATTTTTTCTAAATCCATAACTATGATCACTAAACATTAGATCAATCGGATCATTAATAACCTGTAATATTGCTTGTTGAACAAACCGATCTATAACACTTAGAACACCAATGCAACGTTTTCCTTTCCCTTTTGGTTTGGGTAAAAATATTCCTTTGACAGGCTTTGGCTTATAGGTTCCATCAAGCATTGATTTTAGAAATGATTCTTGATTATCTTTAATCCAACTTCCCAACTGCTTGACAGATATATTATCAATTCCAGGAATTCCTTTGTTCTGGCAAACTTTCTTATATGCTAAGTTTAAATAACTTCTCGAACATATAATTTCCATAAGGTTATCAGTTGAAATATCGAATTGGTAAGCCGGATTTTCCACTATGCTCCTATCCATGAAAAGTTACAACACTTGAATACGTCAACTGCCCCAATCACTTAGGTTTTCCAATATCGTTTTTCGGCCCAAAGAAATTCGCGATTACCAATTCAGTTCGCACCATTAATTGTTTATGTTCCCGATCGCTGCCTAAATAAATACCTCTGAACGACAATACTAAATCTACTGTTCATGTTGCTACGTTTGGAATTTGGGATTATGTTTTCCTTGCTAACTTCCCCATGCAACTCATACAGCCTACTATTTAGCTCCTATCCGTTATTGCCTATTCTCATATTGGTTCGCTCCAAAAACGCCCAAAAAAGGACTTTAACCTTTCTAAATTCATAAAGACAAAACTTAAATCGATATACAAAAACATTAAGAAAATTATACATATTTGAAATATAATTTCAATCGAAATATTTAATTTTATAAAAAATGAGCCTATTCTTGGATCGTATTTTGTATGATAGCTGCATAAATTAAAGAATAATATTTTTCATGTCCCCGGGGCGCGATTGTGGTACAATTATTATACCACAATCGCGCCCATAGTCTGTCAAGG
>JAIRKP010000068.1 GCA_031260085.1 Holosporales bacterium
ATTTTCGAGGATGTTAGCATCGATTCCGCAACCTGTATCTATAACCTCCATTAAAACGTAATCACCACTATTAGCTATATCGTATACACATTTAAACTCCTTTTCTGTAAAGAAATTTCGGGTCTGTATTATTAATTTTCCACCCTTTGACATAGCGTCACGTGCGTTTATAGCTAAATTTATTATAACTTGCTCCAATTGACTTGTATCCGCCTTGATTGGCCAAAGATCTCGACCGTGAATCATTTGAAAATCAATATTTGCCCCAATCAATCTTTTTAATAAAGACGACAGCTCTGCAAGAATTTCGGTTACAGAGATAACCCTAGGCTTGAGCGCTTGTTGTCTTGAGAAAGCCAGCAATTGCCTAACGAGATTGGCCGCTCTATTAGCATTTTGCTTTATTTGAAGAACATCTGCATACGAAGGATCATTTTGGGTATATCTTTGCAGCAATAAATCGCAAAATCCAATCATTGCAGTTAATAAGTTATTAAAATCATGAGCCACTCCGCCAGCAAGCTGCCCTATTGCTTGCATTTTTTGAGATTGAATAAATTGTTGTTCAAGAATCTTTTGTCCAGAAATATCAACGAGTTGAATCAATAATAAATCTTCATTTTGTTTTGTCTCTATGCGATTTATAAAAGCCGTAGCGATTATTTTGCCTCCTGAAAACTTTATTTCAACAGGGTTTGGATTTTCCGCAGAAATAAATGCTTTCTTTAAATGAACAATAATACTATTTTCAGATTGCTCAGAAATAATAAAATTTAAGATATTCGCTCCAGGTTTTATAATTTTATTTTTTTCTAAAATTACTTTATCTTGAATCATCGCAGCAAATGCGGGATTTAAAGCTTTTATTTCTCCCGATGTGTCCGTTATGACAGATGGAATTGGCGCTGCAATAAATGACTCTTGATCGAGAAATTCATTCTTTTTCTCGACTTTCACAGAATTGCGATCGTTTTTGTATATAATCCAGGGTTGCATGGATAATGCTGATGAAACAGAAGATTTTATAAGTGTTACATTAATATCAGGAGAAAATCTCTGACGCAGTGAGACATTCATCATTTTCTGTACTGGAATGTCATAATTAAATTCAGGTATAAAGTCTCGTATGTCTTCTCCGACTATTTTATTTCGATCGAGCTTTAGCATATTAGAAAATGTGAGATTAGCTCCAAGAATAATACCAGAATTATTTACATAAAATATCCCAAATGGAAAATTATTCAGAAAATTTTCTAATTTCTCATAGTTCCTAGATATACGCTCTGTTTCATCTAAATACTTTGAAATGTCTTTAATTGAAATTATATCTAAATCCGTTTTTGTAAAAGATTCTTCAGTATTGACATGCAATATTTCTGCAACTAATTTTTTTTGCTTTTGCAGAGAGTTAACAGTTCCGTGCAATAATGTTTCAAATTGCTTTCCAGCCAAAGTCATATCGCAGAATGTTTTTAATTCAGAAGATGCTTTAACTCTTGTGTTTATTGAACTAATAAACTCTTTTTTATTAGAATACATATATGGATGAGTTGTGAATATTATTTCTCCATTTTCATTAAAAGCAATAAATTCTTGTTTGGAGGAGATGCTTTTGGAGAAAGTTCTTATTATATTTATATAATAGTTAAGAGTTTTATTTTTAGTATAGATCTTTATACATAGATATATAGAAAAAATCAATAATACTATTAATATAATAAAAGTCAAAAGGATGATATGCTTTGGAATAAGATTGATCAATTTTTCCAATATTTCTTCCAGCATTTAAAAATTGTAGCAAACATTAACAAAAGAATATTATAGCAAAAAATTTGAAACACACATACGAAATGTAGTATGCTCAAATCCAGAATTTCAATTTGGTCAGGCTTTATGATAAATGAGATTATTGGTTATATAGCGTTCTTGGCAATAGCTCTTGTTATGGGGAACACAAAAAACTTGAAAACACAGATGAATTGGCAGCCTATTGCATACGGGATTGTTTTTCAAATTTTAATAGCGTTTGCCGTAACAAACTTGCCGATTTTTGTTTTAGTACTTGAAAAAATCGCGAAAGGAGTTATGAGCCTGCGAGACGCCACGCTTGAAGGAACTAAATTTGTTTTCGGCTATGTTGGAGGCGGGGAAGTTCCATTTGAGATAAAAGAAAACAGCTCTGCATTTATTTTTGCATTTCAAGCCCTTCCGACTGTAATTTTGGTCGGCGCGTTGTCGGCTATTTTGACTTATTTAAAGATTCTTCCGTTTTTTGCAAAAATAATCGGCTACGTCTTTAAATTAGTGTTTAAAATAAGAGAATCGGTTGGAATGGTCTGCGCTGCTAAGATTTTTATTGGTCAATTGGAAGCTCCTTTATTAATAAAAAATCAACTAGATCGTCTTCCCAAAAGCGATATATTTATTATAATGGCTCTTGCGTTTGCGACAACTTCCGCGTCTGTTATGCCTATTTATGCTGGAGTTCTCGAAAGCATTTGCCCAGATGCTATGAAACATCTTTTAATATCAAGTCTTATCAGCGTTATATCTGTTTTAATTATATCGTCTATTATTGCGCCTCGATGTGATTATGCTGATGTGCCATTGGATAACAATACAGATAATTCAATATATTCAAGCTTTATGGGAGCTATGTCTAAAGGATTAGCGGATGGCGCCTTCGTCTGGTGGAGCATTGTTGGATCTTTGCTTGGGATGGTCGCGTTGATTACTTTTATAAATTACTTATTCGCCCAATTTCCAGATTGTGGCGGAGAATCTATAACTCTTCAAAGAATATTCGGAATCATTATGTATCCATTTGCTTGGCTGATGGGAATCGAGTCAAAAGACATTATAATAGTTTCTCAAATTTTAGGAACTAAGCTTGTTCTCAATGAAACCATTGCATTTTTCGATTTGGCAAAGGCAGCAATCTCACAAAGCAGCGTTGTTAAAACAATCTATGCAATCAACAATTTTGGAAATTTTTCATGTATTGGAATAACCGTTGGCGGAATGCTAGCATTGGCTCCCAATCAAAAAAACATAACCTTGATAGCTTTAAAAACTTTCATAGCTGGGTTTCTTGCGACCGGATTGACAGCAACTCTTATGGGAGTATTTTTCAATTTTTAAATAGAGGCAAATTAAAATGATTAGCAAAGACTTATTACAGCATAAAGATGCCTGGAGAAATGAAGAAATATATAAAGAAATTTATGAATTTTCAATAAAGAATCCAGAAGCTTATTGGGAAGCTCAATTGGATAGACTTTCGTGGACTAAATTGCCTTCGATAATTACGAAAAAAGTAAATCAAACTGAAACTTTATGGTTCCCAGATGGAAAGATAAACGCATGTTATAATTGTGTTGACAGACACGCTGAGAAAAATCCCAATAAGACAGCCGTTATCTGGCAAAGCGAGGATATTGATGTCTATCAGAAAGTCTCTTATAAAAAGCTTCAAGATGAGGTTTGTAAGTTTGCCAATACTTTAAAAAAATTAGGATTAACAAGAAGAGATTATGTAACAGTTTATATGCCAATGGTGCCTGAAGGAGTTTATGCTTGCTTAGCATGCGCGAGGCTGGGCATTCCTTATTCGGCCGTTTTTGCAGGATTTTCTCCAAACGCAGTAGCTCTTCGGATGAATGATTGCAATTCTAATTTTATTATATCTTGCGATGCAAATATGCGTGGAGGCAAAACGATTCCTTTAAAAGCAAATGTTGATGCAGCTAGAAAAATCTGCAATAGAGAAATCAGATCGTTAATTGTTAGACGACAAAACTTAGACATAAGGTGGGATGATAGCTCGGATAACGATTACTACGAATTATCTAAAAATGCTTCAATGCATTGCGAAATAGCAGACACAGACTCGCTATCAGAGCTATTTATACTATACACTTCAGGATCGGCCGGAAAACCGAAAGGAGTTGTTATGGGGACTGGCGGATTTTTACTTTTCTCAGGATTGACTGGAAAATATTTCTTTAATTTGGAAGAAGATGCAGTGTTTTGGTGCACTGGAGATATTGGCTGGATGGGAGGGCATGCTTATTCCCTTTATTCCGCATTATGCAATGGCGTTACTAGCGTGTTTTTTGAAGGAATTCCAACGTATCCTCGAAAATCCATTTTCTTCGAAGTTATCGACAAACACAGCATTACCTCGCTCAACACAGCACCAACAGCGATAAGAGCGATGATGAAACATCCAAAAGAAAGCCTTGGCAACACATCCCGCGACTCCTTAAAATATTTAGGAGTTTTTGGGGAGGTCCTCAATAAAGATGCTTGGTTTTGGTATTTCAATGAAGTAGGGAAAAAAAGATGCCCAATAGTCAACATGTGGGGCCAGACTGAGCTTGGGGGGGTCCCAACTGCTCCTTTAAGTAACTTAGAAGATATGAAGAAATATGGGCATATTGGTCGGCAATTTTTCGGCTGCGAATTAGTCCTCCGAGATGAAAATGATGAAACAATAACGGTTCCAGAAACAAAGGGCGCTATGTTTATAAAACATCCCCTTCCGGGCATGCTAATACGAGTCTTCGGAGATGAACACGCTATGCAAAAGATATATTATTCTCAAACAAAAGATTCGTTATATTTCACAGGAGATGAAGCGTATTTTGATCACGATGGCAATTATTGGATAACGGGACGTTGCGACGACGTCTTAAACGTTTCCGGACACAGAACTAGCCCTATCGAAATAGAAGAAGTCATCGCGGGAGCTGAAGGTGTTGCTGAGGTCTCAGTGGTGGGCTATCCACATCCTATTAAGGGAGAAGGCATCTATGCGTTTGTCGTTTTAAAAAAAGATATATCGGCCGATAAAAAAGAAAACGCCAGGCAGATCATAGCTGAGCAAGTCCGAACAATGATAAGCCCCATCACTAAGCCTGATATTATTACCATAGTCAACGATTTGCCAAAAACAAGATCTGGGAAAATTATGAGAAGAATATTAAGAAAAATCGCTGCAAAAGATTATCAAAATTTTGAAGATCTAACAACAATAGCAAATCCCGAATGCATCGAAGAACTCATAAAAAATCGCGAAGAAATGTGAACTTGATTGCATAATTCCAGAGTAGTTTATCTATTGTGGATAAATTACTTAATGAGAATGGTCTTAAATAATTCACGTGGAGCATTTGAAACATTATTACCTTGCCTCGAAAATTAGCTCCAAGATTGCTAAATTGAGTGCGGAGGTAGAAAATAAAAGATTTTC
>JAIRKP010000080.1 GCA_031260085.1 Holosporales bacterium
TTGTTGATTGTCCGCACTGCTGCAATCCTGACCTATGCCTCAGTGGCACTAATTGCCTCGATTACCCTGTCAAAATTGCCGACAACTGTTATATCAAATGAAACATTTGCGGCCTTTAACATAGCTCGGATCTCATTCAGCAAAATTTCGTGGATCTTCTTCTCGTTGTCAAGTGATGCCAGCTGAAATTCGATACGATCCGGAATGTTTAGCAAGTTGTCTCGCACGACTCTGGCATTGTTGTACCCAGCAATTTTGACTTCCTCAACAGAAACCAACTCACCCAATTCAGCCTTGGCTTTTGCCTCCAAAATCTTACCCTTCTCCATCTCGTTATCGGATCAGCGTCCTCGGCAATGTCTGGAATAGATCCTTCATGATTATTTTCATGAGAAATAGGTCTCGGAATGTTGTTCGCAAAAATCCGTTTGCATCAAATATCCTGACTACAATCGTTGCGGACTACATCGGAACTGGAATCAAACCATAACCCAAAATTACCGACTCCGCTCTGCAAAAGAAGCTACAAAATCTTTGATTGAGGTGGACATATTAAGCTGATTGTGCTAGTGTTGCTGACTTTTATGACAATCTACGATACTTCAAACAGCTGCTGAAGCCGGCTAATGCTTCATCAAATTCTGCATTAGCAAACGGAAACATTATCAAATCAGGTATTGAATTCAATAAAGCTGGCAAAAGAGTTGCGTATTTTTTGTTTAGGGAACATCCAGGATATGGTAATTCCGGAGATTCAATACGCGTTCAGCATCTGAAATCTTGCACATATACAAGGTATTACGACCTGGGCAAATTCGTGGGGAGCATTGATTCGCCAGGGTTTTGCCGAAATTGTATGAATTGGATCAATATGATGATGCAGAGCTCGTACGCAAGAAAACCGCTGCTATGTTTGCTGGGTTTGTGCTGCCTGCTGATCCAGAGACAACGTCTTGATTGAGCAAGGTGAGAATGATAATTTTGCTGATCTTGAACCTGGTACAATGTATTTCGCTAAGATTCTTTTAAGAGAGAAAATCTCCTTGAACATCTATAAGGCCTTAAGGTTATAAAGGCCATTTTGGTCTAGTCTTGGCGTTTAGACTCGAATAGCAGTATCCACTGCGGATTCGCTCGATAGCTGCCCAACCTATCATAGCCGCATTGTCAGAACACAATTCTATTGGTGGGACATAATAATTTAAATTTTGCTCTAAACAAAATTCTTGAATCTTCTGCCTAATTTCTATATTGGCTGCGACTCCTCCGGAAATTACTATGTTTTTTATATCAGAGCTTGTCATTTTGTGTGCCTTCTTTAATTGTTTTAAAATAAAAGACGAGACGATATTTTGAAATGATGCAGCTATATCGAATTTATCTTGCTCAGTCAATTCGGATATTTTCTGTATATGTAATCTGGTTGCAGTTTTTATTCCCGAAAAAGAAGCATCACAGCCAGCTCGCTTGGCAAGAGGTATTGTATAATAAAATCTATTTTTGTCTCCTTTTTTGGCAGCCTCTTGGATAGAAGGTCCTCCCGGATATGGGAATCCTAGCATTTTGGCCACTTTATCAAATGCTTCGCCTGCAGCGTCATCTAGAGTTTCGCCCAAGATTTTATAGTTTCCAATTCCCAGAACCTCTATGAATGAAAAATGTCCTCCTGAGGCCAATAATGTCAAATAAGGCATCTCCACATCATAACAAAGTCTTGTCGTTAGCAAGTGGCCTTCTAGGTGATTTATTGCCATAAATGGTTTTTTTGCAAAAAGAGCTATAGACTTTGCCGTAACCATACCAACCAATAAACCTCCAATCAACCCAGGGCCCGCTGTTGCTGTTATAATTTCAATTTCATTCAGTGAAACATTAGCATATTTTAAAGATTGATTAATAACTGCATCAATGCAATCGAGATGATTTCTTGCTGCATATTCTGGGATTACTCCGCCATATTTGGAATGTATATGAATTTGAGAATTTATAATGTTGGACAATATTCTTTTATTGCAATCTATATTATCACAAACAACGGAACTTGATGTTTCATCGCAACTAGATTCTATTGCCAAGACTATCATTATAATTTCTCAGCCTTCCAAGAAACATCTTCTTGGATCCATAAAGCTTGCTCAGAAAATCCTGCAACTCCATATAGCTCTGCCCTTTTTCTCGCTGATTCGATTTTTGTTTTATCAAAAACATCTATAATTTTATCGAAATATTTTAATTTTTCATTCTCCAGATCATAACCATTATGAATCAATGTTTGGGGGTTATTAATAAATTCTATATTGCTGGATATCCAAATTTGGCAATATTCTGCTTTTTCAGAGGGTAGTGAAAATTTGCTGCCATGCGCAATAAAACTCAGCCGCGAATAGTTCCAAAGTCTCGAATCGAAAAATTGAACTTCTTCATCATTATCGCATAAAAATAAAACACGCTCTCCAGCTTCATACATTTTCTCAATTAATTTCAAAGATAAAACCGCAAATTCGGAGAACGCGGCGTAAAATTTTACACATTTACTAGACATTTTCTTTCAATCTGCTTTGAAATTTTATCTAACATTGCATTCACAAATTTAACAGAAGCTCTATCAGAAAACAACTTCGTTATTTCAACATATTCGGTAATTATTACTGGAATATCAGTTTTTTCAAATATCATTTCTATAATGGCTACTTTTAATATACTTTTATTTATTATAGAAATACTATAGAAAGTTTTTTCATTTAAAAGGTTTTTCGATATAATATCCTCGAAATCAACACTAGTATCCGTGAAATGATTAACTAATCTTTTAAAAAATCTAAGGTTAATGTCTTTATGTTCTTCGGCTTCTAACATATAGTGGTTTATAAAGTTATGTAGAATTTTACCAATCTCTATATTGATAATGTCTTTTTGATACATAATTTGAACTGCAGCTATTCTTGAAGTATGCTTTGATACTTTTTCAATAGGCATGAGTGCAATCCAAGGAAGTATAATTATAAGACTAATATACTACAATTTTTAACGTAGCAGCAACAAATCAAGTCGATGAAATGTATTGACGTTGAATATGAATATAAAGTAATAAGATATATAAATTTACCAAACATTAGCAGCAGCGTTGATTGTAGTGTCTCTCTTTCCATCCAAGCAGGATCCGGACAGGCCCCATTAATCGTTCAGCAAGCAGCCGAAGTTATCGGGCGTGTCATAGAAACAATGCACACTCAATATGCAAAGATGTCTATACTGCAGATCTATTGCAAGATCTAGCAGAAGCCTTACCTAACGTGCCTTGCTTCCAGGACATCAACGAAATTACAACAGCAATCCCAGCTATCCTCAGGAATACGTCCAGCATGGAGGAAATGGCCAGAAATCCAAAATGAAGTAAGCCATCAATGCATACTTCGAGGCAAATTCCCAACGAATCCGACCAAGGTTCAATAGATATGATCAGTCATTGAGCAACACATTCACTGAACTAGAGCAAGGAATACAAGAGGTTCGTAAGTGCTCCCACCTCAAGCAGAACTCTAGACATACATGCCATATATAACAATAGCCGACATAATATACCGTAACCCAAAGGTTCCAGCCCCAGCCCAAGTTGTTCCAGGTTATCCCGAGAGGATATAATACACACCCTCATGAACGAATTCTCCAAAGGCAGGCAGCTGCTGGAAGCGATTGAATCTGGGAGGCCGTTACAACAAGTCCTTCCAGACGGGCAATATTATCCCTCCATCCCGACCCGAGCGGAAATCGACCAAAGACGGGACAATATAGGTGTCGGCGTTTTTTATATCCCCTCACTGTGGTGGTCACAGAAAAGCCGATAATTGGATATCTGAACATAAACTTAATAATTCCTCACTTCCCCATGACTGGGTTGGTGGCCTCCTGAGAGGACAATTTTGCCTGCTCACTAACTTTAACTTTCGGAGATTATATTTTTATTGGTGTTAGTAATAAAGTTTCAATTGTTCCACGTGGAACATTTTTATATTGAATCTGGTTCAAAGTCAATTCAATATACGATATACTTAAGACTTGCTTTCCGGTCTCCGTGGGGATCCTAACAAATAAACTTTTCGAACCTAGTATATCAGATTATGTTCAAAACACTAAAATGTTCCACGTGGAACAATTGAAATATTATTACCTCATTCGAGCATAAAAAGTCTCTGAATGTTGCAGATAACTAGAGTTTTTTAGTATAACTACAGTTTCGTGTAAGAAGACGTATATAGTCTGTCAAGGAGGAGAACGAAGTGATCCTTGACAGACTGATGGCGCGAGTATGGTATAATTTTATACCATACTCGCGCCTGGGGAGATTATGCGAAAAAGTTACTCTGTAATGCTTAAATGTTTTATAATGATTACAAAACAGATTTTTATAGGAAAATGTAATGGCAGGGTTTTTAAATAAAGTAATGTTGATTGGAAACTTGGGCAAAGATCCAGAAATCAAGTTTATGCCGGACGGCTCTAAAATAGCGAATTTTACGATGGCAACAAGCGAATATTGGAAAGACAAATTAAGTGGCGAAAGAAAGGAAAAAACGGAATGGCATAGAGTTGCTGTTTATAATGATCGACTAGTCGATTTCGTTGAAAAATATGTTCGCAAAGGAACAAGACTTTACATAGAAGGACAACTTCAAACAAGAAGATGGACTGACCAGGCTGGAGTTGAGAAATATACAACCGAGGTTTTTCTGTCCAAGTTCAAAGGCGAAATTGCTATCATGGATTCAAAAAGAACAGATTTTGACCAAGCCAGCGTAGATGAGCATTCAAAAGAAGCTACGGATGTTGAATTAAACGACGATATCCCATTCTAATAATCATGAAAATATCGATATTGGGCGCGACAGGAGCTATGGGGGGCTTCGTAATAAAAGCAGCGTTACAAGAAGGATATCTGGTTATAAATAAAATATCTAGCAAAGATAATATAGAAAAATTATTCATTAATACAGATGTCATAATAGATTTTTCTTGTCCCTTAGCGACCGAATGCATGCTAAGATATATTATTAAAAAAAGAATAGATATTCCAATAGTAATAGGAACGACAGGGCTTTCCAACATGCATCGGGAATTAATTTTGCAATGTTCTGCAAGTATTCCTATTTTTTATTCAACAAATATGAGTTTTTTGATTTCGATATTAAATGTAATGATCTATGGAATTTCAAAATTACTCGGAGAAGAATTTGATGTTGAAATATTAGATCGTCATCATAAACTAAAAAAAGACGCACCTTCCGGAACTGCGCTCATGTTTGGTAAAACGATAGCAAAAGCTAGAGGCAGAGAATTTCCAGATGTAGCAAACTTCGTTAGATATGGGATTATTGAACAACGGAAAAAAGGAGAAATAGGGTTTTCAGTCCAAAGATGCAGCAATGTAATTGGAACTCATGAAATAAGCTTTATGGGAGAATATGAAAATATAATAATCAAGCATGTAGCCCACTCTAAAGAAATTTTTGCCAAGGGAGCCATAAAAGCAGCCAAATGGATACTTAAACAAAAGGCCGGATTCTATACAATGAACGATTTTACAAAAGAATTCATGAACCCTGTCTTTAAAGAAATTTACCGCGAGATTTTTATAAAAAGATAAACCCTATTATCTCCAAAAAGCATTTACACTTCGAAATGAGTTGAGTACATTGCTTTTTTCGAAAAATAGCTATGATTTTGGGTAGACAAAAAATCTTTTTAATTAACTATATATGTGCTGTAAGCGAAGTGCCTGTATATCATGGTGTGATTATATAATATTTTACCATAATGGCGTCCGTATTGCTGTACTGAAGATGTGTTCTTTCTTGATAAATTATTACAAAATTCTTTATTTTAGTGATATTCTTTGAATATGTAACAAATTACATAGGAGTTTTAGATTAGATGTTTTATAGAATGTTAATAGTGTGTTTTTCGGTATCTATTTTAAGTTCGTCGTATGCCTTAGAAGAATCTAATACTAAAGAAACCCAACAAAACAAGAGTACTAATAAAGAGCATAGTCATTTTTTTATTGCTTTAGAAAGTGCGTTAAAAAATAATAAGGACATTTTATCTGCTCAAAAATCGCTCTTAGCAGGCCATGAAGAGCACGTCAAGCAATCGGCTGCATTTAAGCCAAAAATTAGTGCTGAGGCTGGATATTCTCCATCCTTTAGCGACTCATGGATTTCCCATGATAAAGCCAATAAAGAAACTAGTCAAACTGGCGATCATAACAGCAGTTCAAGTTACGAAGTTAGAGTTAACCAAAATATATTTAATGGGTTAGCGGATATTGCAGCTTTAAGAGAAACCGATTTTAATATAAGAGCACAATGGAGCGAATATGAGGCGTTAAAACAAAGAATTTTAAGAGAAATCTCAGAATTGTATTTCTCTTTAGTAGCTAAAAAACAAGAAATTACGCATTTGCGCTCTCTTTTAGAATCTCGAAAAAGCATAGTTGTCTTGGCGTCTCAAATGCATGCTACTGGAAGTATTAAAATTCTTGACGTAGCTCAATCTCAAGCTGATTGCGCTTCAACTGAAGGAAAACTTGCAACTGCTGAAGCTGAATATGAAGCCTTGTGTGCTCAATTTGAAGAAAAGACAGGCATTCCAGTTCCTGAAAACTTAACTATACCCCAAAAGTTATTTGATACAACCTTAACTTTAGAAAAGGCGAAAAATATATTAACAAAATCTAATCCAGAGGTTATTGCGGCAACTGATAAACTTGCTGCCGCAAAAGAAGCAATTAAAAAGCCGGATACAAGCACAATTCCATCAGTTAACATTTCGTATTCAATTAAACAATCGGTATCAAATCGTAAACAAAACAGCAGATCTCATGGAGTTGGTTTAGGGATTTCGATCCCGATTTATGACGGAGGAGTTGGAAGAGCTTCCAAAAGACAAGCAATAGAAACTGCGAACAAAGCTGCAATCGATAAAGAAAAAGCATTGCAACAAAATTTATCTGCGCTGGTTGCAACGTTAGCATCGCTGAGCGCTGCTCAAGAAAATTTGATATGTTCTATTAAGGCTCTGGAAGCTTGTGACATAGCTCTTCACGATACAGAGGAAGAGTTTAAGGCAGGTGTAAAAATAACAAAAGATGTTTTGGATGCACAGCAAAAATTGTTCGAAGCAAGGTTCGTCAAAACTCAAGCCGAGAAAAACTTTTTCGTAAGCCAATGCGCTGCAAATGCTCTTTTGGGGCGTATGAATGCAAAATATTTAAATATCCGAGATTCAGATTTTAATTACAAAGATCATTTTGCTCAAACAAAGAAGAGGTTTTAAGTAGGCTCCGTGAGGGAAAATTATCTCAGCAAGCTTAAATATGAGCCTCTATTTTCTAAGCCCAATCGCTTTGTAAGCGGTATTTGATACTCTCGGCTTCAGCCGAGAGGGGATCCATTAAAGCCTCCACAACTACGACTTCGCCACACTTATCGTCCCTAAATTTTGTGGCTTGAAAACACTGCCTCAACAAATCTTCGAACTGAATCTTCGTCTCTTGCGAGAATTTCAGGATGTTTTTTCAGGAATCCGTGGATTGTTTGCCATGATTTTCTGGTATGCGATACTGTCGTGCGGGGCATTGTTTTGGTTTCTATTCGTATTTCCCAAATATCAAAATTCACTAATAGAGGTTAATACTTCACGTTCCGGAAAAGCCGGTGCTTTTCCATCTAAATGCGGGCGCGATTATTCGCCGTTTCAGCGGGCAAAATCTTCGATTTTGCGATAAATCTCTGCTTTAGCATAATCGCGCCTGCGTGGTCACAGAAAAGACAATGCTTTTCTGTGACTGCATTTGGATATTTGAACATAACCTTAATAAGCGCGTGGTGACAAGCGGTGATTTTCAATTCACCCTCAGGGCGCGAGTATGGTATAATTATTATACCACATTCGCGCCCTGGAGAAGCATTCGCTTTTCTGGCATCGGAATTAACAATATGTTATATTCTATAAAAAACAAGAAATATGCGCGAATATCTTGATGCCTTAGACACAAGCGCCAGCTGCTTCGTATTTGCATCAGCTGGATCTGGAAAAACGAAAACACTGGTGGATAGATATGTCAAATTATTGTTTTCAGGAATAAAACCTTCAGAAATCTTGTGTTTGACGTTTACTAATACAGCCGTGTTTGAAATGCAAAGCCGAATCTCCATAATTCTTGAAAAATTGCTAATTAATGAAAACAATTATATCCAGAAATACGCAATTGATACTTTGAATTTAAATATAGATAAAGAGAATATAATAAAAATTTCTGAAAGACTGTTTTTTGATTTTGAAGACGAGCTCGCTAATCTAAAGATTTTAACTATTCACTCGTTTTGTAAAAACATACTAAATAAATTCCCCATGGAGGCAGATATTTCTCCTAATTTTGAAATTATAGATGATAAAGATTCTAAAATTTTAATAACTGAAGCAAAAACGAATGTTTTCAAACATCTCTTTGATACCAAGTCTGATTTATTAAAAAAAATCACCGATATGTTGTCATTTCAAGTATTTGAAGAGTTAGTGGAAAGTATTTATCACGATTTTGAAAAATTCGGAGAATTCTTTTCGATAAATAAAGATTTAGACTTATATAAAAAACAGTTACAATCCAAATTTAATTTATCTCAAATAATAGAGTTTTCTAAAGAACAAAATGAATTTATAAATATACACTTTAATAATCAGAATTTAGAAGAAGTATTTTTAACAAAAACAGGTACAATACGAAAAAATTATCCACACAAAGAAAACAAAATAGCCCGAGAAATATCTGAAATAATATTCAAAAATTTCACAAATTCTAAAAAAGAATTGACTATTGAGAAAACGTATACCTTCTTAAAAATAGCGCAAATGATTTTTGAGGAGTATAACAAATTAAAAACTCGTGAAAATGTAATCGATTTTGCGGATGTTTTAATAAAAACAAAAGAATTATTACTTTCAAATTATGCACGAGAATTCGTCTTATCGAAAATATGCTCAACTCTGAAGTGCATAATGATAGACGAAGCTCAAGACTTAAGTTACATACAATGGCGGTTGATCACTTTGTTTTGCGAAGAAATTTATTCAGTCGAATCTAATAAAAAAACGATGTTTGTAGTCGGAGATATAAAACAATCAATATATAGATTTCAAAATGCTAATCCTCAGTTGTTTGTCGATTTTTATAATAATAGCCAAAAACTTATGAAATCTGTCGGTAAAAACTTTAAGACAATTTATTTTAACAGATGCTTTAGATCTCTTCCTAAAATATTGGAGTTTGTAGATTCGATTTTTATAAATAATAGTTATTTTGCTTTTGGTCAAAGCAGCATAGAGTATAAAAAACATATTCCTGATAGAATTTCAAACGGAGAAAAAATACAAATAATTGAAACTGCAGATGCAGATGAAATTGTAAATTTTATAAAAAAGCTTATAGAATCTCAAATAATTCTTCCGTCGACAGGATCTAAAATACAACCTCAAGATATTTTGATATTAGCTAGAAGTCGCAATGAATTATATGAAGATTTGATTTTAAAACTCGATAATAATGGCATAAAAGTTGCTCCTCCAGATCGAATAAAATTGTCCGAAAATATATTGATAATGGATATATTAGCAATCGCTGACATTTGTGTCGCTCCTTTTGATGCAGAATATTCATTAGCTTGTATTTTAAAATCTCATTATATATTTAAAAATCCTTTGTCTAATAGTGATTTGTACAATATTTGCCATAACAGAACTGGAGCAATATTCAAAAATTTAAAATATTTAGATTATGAAAAAACAACTATAATAAACAATTGTTTAGGGCAATATAAAGGTAATAATCTCGTAGATTTTTTTTACTATATAATATCAAAAATAATTATAAAATTGAACAAAAACGATGAATATATATTGTCTTCTTTTATAAATATAGTTATAGATTACGCAAATAAGGTATCTAATAATATTGAAGAGTTTATAGAATATTTTCGAAAAAATGCAATTGAAGTTTCAAATCCAAATATAGATAATTCGGCCATAAGGATATCAACTATTCATAGCGCGAAAGGCAGCGAAGCTCCTGTCGTGATACTGCTAGATTTCGATCTCAAAGCAAATAAATCGAAATTAATCTCAATTTGGAAATATACAGAAAAGATATTTGATAATAATGCCAACAATTCTTTGATGTTCTTTATCAAACCAAATACAATCTCATCATTTCCAGAAGCCGATTATTACATAGAAAATGAGTATAAAGAAGAGGAACGAGAGCTTTTGAGGTTGCTATACGTAGCCCTAACCCGTGCTCGCGATCATTTATATTTGATAGGAGTAAATAATGGGAAGAATGTTATTAGGTCCTGTTAGGAAAAATATTT
>JAIRKP010000018.1 GCA_031260085.1 Holosporales bacterium
ATAGAGCCGTCTTTTTGTTGATAGTTTTCTAAAACGGCGATCAAGCATCGACCAACGGCTACACCTGAGCCATTTAAAGTGTGTACAAATTCATTCTTTTTTGTTTGTTTGTTTTTAAATCTCGTGTTCATTCTTCGCGCTTGGAAGGTGTTGCATCTCGAACAGCTTGAAATTTCGCGATAATTGTTTTGTCCTGGTAGCCACACTTCTATATCGTAAGTTTTTTCAGAAGAAAAACCCATATCGCCAGTTGATAAAACTACCGTCCTAAAAGGCAAATCTAAGCGTTTCAAAATACTTTCTGCGCACTCTGTCATTCTTTCGTGTTCTTGCGTAGCCTGATCAGGAATAGTTATACTAACCAATTCAACCTTGCCAAATTGATGCTGGCGGAGCATTCCGACGGTATCTTTCCCAGCCGAGCCTGCCTCTGATCTAAAACAAGGGGTATACGCCGTGTATCGTAATGGCAACTGGTCTTCATTTAAAATTTCTCCATAGTGTATGTTGGTTAGAGATGCCTCAGCCGTCGGAATTAAATATGAGCCTTGTGTTGTTTTAAATAAATCTTCTTCAAATTTGGGCAATTGCCCAACGCCAAGCATGGCTTGCTTCTCCAAAATCAGGGGAACGTATACTTCTTTATAACCGTTTTCTTTGGTGTGGATATCTAACATAAACTGCGCAAGAGATCTTTCCAAACGAGCTATATCGTCAAACAGAAAAACAAATCTAGAACCAGCAATTCTTGCCGAGTTTTCAAAATCCATCATGCCTAATTTTTTTCCAATTTCATAATGCTCTAATGGCGTAAAATCAAATTTCCTTGGAATTCCAAATCTTCTTATTTCAAGATTAAAACTTTCATCTGGTCCGACGGGGCATTCGCTAGACGGTATGTTTGGAATTGTGTATAATAAGTCGAAGAATTTACTTTTAGCTTCATTTAATTCATCATTTGATTTGTTTAATTCAAGCTTAAGATTTTCCATTTTTTGAGAAAGCCCTGAGGTATCTCTTCCTTCTGATTTTGCCATACCAAATTGAGCCGTTATTTCATTTCGCTCCTCTTGCATTTTTTGCAATTTTGTTTGTAGAGATCTGTAATCTTTATCTAAAATCAACAGTTCATTTTCTATTAGAGGTTTGCCTCTCAGTTTTAGTGCATTATCTAAACTACCCGGATTTGCTCTAACAAAATTCATATCAATCATTTGTTTTCTCAGAGTTTTGATTTCTATATCCTTTATCATTAAAGTATAAAACAAAAATTCCACAAATTAAAAGCACTATGCACAAAATCTGTCCAACGGTTAAGGTTATAAAATTAAAATAAGTGTATGATTCAACTTCTTTATAAAATTCGATAATAAATCTGGTTGAAGAATAAATAATGCAAAATATAGCCGAGAGCTTCCCAGTCCCAATAATTGCGATTCCTTTTATTCTAAATATTATGAATAAAATCCAAAAATTAAAAAACCCTTCGAAGAATGATTCGAATAATTGAGTTGGGTATCTTGGCAAGAAGTCAACTAAAGTAAAGATTACTGAATAGTCGGAAGCAGACACTTTGCCGTATAATTCTTGGTTTATGAAATTTGCAATTCTCCCAATCCCTAAACCGAATGATCCAGCAAGACAGAGGATATCGGTCATCATCTTGAAAGAAAATGCAGTGTTTTTGTGATACCAATACAACAAGATTCCTAAGCCCAGGAACGCTCCATGAAATGATAATCCTCCATTCCTCACCATTATGATTTCAATGGGATTTTTAATGTAATATTCAAAATCAAAAAATAAAACATGCCCGAATCGCGCTCCGATAAGCATAGCAAGCACAGCATTGATCATAAATTTATCGAATTCTTCTTTTGAAGGTATGGGGATAGAGTTAATTTTCAATTTCCGCAAAGTCCATGAAGCAATAGCCCATGAACACAAAATAGCCAAGGCATATAATATACCGTACCAAAATATTGGAAATCCAAATAAACGAAAAGCAACGGGGCTCATTGAGAGAATAAACATTCAAAAATAATCAAAACTTTTGCATAATTATAGCTCAGTCTCATATGGCGCGCAATTCCGAATGTTGCTCAAAGAACACGGTTATACCTATTGAGGTAGAAACAAAGCTAAATTTTTGCAGACTCAATCAAAATAAACAATTAATATCGAACATATAATAGATAGAAACTTTTTTAGAAAGGAAATCTTATGAACATAAACAAACTACTGACATCAAGCTTAATAGCTGCTGTCGCCGCAGCCTCAGCCAAAGCAGCTCCATGCCCCCCAGGAGGGTTTTATGGAGTTATCGGCATCGCAGCTTCATTCAACAAAGCCGATATCAAAATCAAAGGCGACGAACTTAAGAGCAAATTAACCAAAGTCGGCGCTGCTCTTATCGCGAAACTCACAGAAGCCAAGACCAACGAAACCACGGTCTGGACTAAAGAAATGGAAGATAAGATCCAGAGTATCATAGATGCAGTTGGTGGGGTCATTGCAAACGCAGTCAGCACCCAATTTGAACTTGCGACAGCGGAAACCGTATATCCTGCAGTCGGAGGGCATCCTGCCGGATCTATGGCGGCGGTCGTGAACGTTGCAAACGCAGCTAATGCACAACATAAATACGCAAAGCTTCTCAAGTTATTAGTAGAAGGTGATT
>JAIRKP010000044.1 GCA_031260085.1 Holosporales bacterium
TCCAAAAAGGAAGAGTACAGAGATCTATTATGTGTTGCATGAATTCATTATCAATGGAGTGCGTTAATACCGCTTCGGAGATTCATATTTTGTCTCAAATCATATGAACGCATACACTCTAATCAAAATAATTTTAATTCCAGCTGAAAATTGGTATAATATCCACTATTGGACCACTACTAAATTAGGTATTTCATGATTTGCAAAGTCTATAGTGTATGCTTTTTTCTGGCTATGGCTCTTCTTTCTGGATGCTCAAATGAGTTTTCAGGGGACAGGTATCAAGAATCAAACGCAGGAGAAGTTGCAAGAACTGACCATGGAACGGTGATTTCATTGCGGAAAGTGGAAATAAAGCCAGATGGAAACGGGCTAGGCGCCGGAGCAATCCTGGGAGGAGTTGGCGGTGGATTGTTAGGTTCAGCTTTTGGCAAAGGCGGCGGAAAGATCTTAACGACTGCAGCCGGAGCTTTGGCCGGAGGTGTGGCTGGAAATGCAATACAAAACAAAGCTCAAGATGGAATTGAATATACTGTAAAATTAGATAATGGCAGCATTATAACATTGGCACAAGGCCCAACTCCTTCTATATCAGTTGGACAAGGAGTTTATGTTGTTAACAGTAACCGAGGAAGAAGTAGAATTGTTCCAGAGTAAATATGGTACTGTTCTTCTTGTGTCACTATGTGTTGGAGTAACAGCGTGTAATTTTTTGCCTGACGTTAAGGTGTGGTTAAAAAAAGTCGATTTTGAAGTTGCCCCAGATGCAAATAAAGGAGAACCATTCCCATGCCACATTGTTATTGCATATTCACAAGATCTTCACGATCGCTTGAGCGGAATGGATGCGCAAGGGTATTTCCCGAATTATGAAGCCATGCAGAAAAAATTCAAAGATTCTATAGAGATATTTAAATACGATATGATTCCCGGCAAAAATAAATTGGATCAAAAGATAAAATTAAAATCATACAAAAAAGCCATATCTGCATTTTTATTTGCTCGGTATTCAACACCGGGAAAATTTATGGAAAATATCGGCGACGCCGCTTCTTTGGTTGTTAGATTTTTACCATATAAAATGGAGGTCATTTCCGAATCTAGCCTCGATGCCGTTTTGAATAAGGGTAAAAATTAGGCATGGTGGATAATAATTTACAACAAATCTGGGCAGAGGCTTTAGAAGATATAAAGGGCGTTATAGGAGAACAATCTTTTAAAAATTGGATAGTAAAATTAGATTTAATAGATATAGGCGATTCAATATTGACGATTTCAGCTCCTTCAAACTTTGTCAGAGATACAGTCTTAGCGAGATTTTCAGAAGATATTTTAAATGCATTGAACTCTTATGGTTGTCCAGTTACATCTATCGATATCAAAGTCTCTGAAGAAGAAACAAAAAGACAAGATGCTAAATCATTAGACAAAATACCAAACAGAAGCAACTCTAATGATATATCAGTTTTAGACCCTAGGTTTACTTTTCAAAATTTTGTTGCAGGAAAACCGAATGAATTTGCATATGCTGCGGCAGTGCGAGTTGCTGAATCGGATACTCCAATTTTTAATCCTTTATTTCTTTATGGAGGAGTTGGCCTTGGGAAAACTCATTTAATGCATTCTATTGCTTGGCGTATTAAAGAAATACACCCTCGTAAAAATGTCATGTATTTATCTGCGGAAAAATTTATGTATCTATTCATAAAATCATTAAGATTTAAGACTGCGATGTCATTTAAAGAAATGGTCCGCGCCGTCGATATTCTGATGGTTGATGATGTTCAATTTATAGGCGGGAAAGAAACTACGCAAGAAGAATTTTTTCATACGTTCAACGAGTTAGTTGATAATAACAAACAAATAGTCCTCTCCGCCGATAAGTCTCCATCAAATCTTGATGGAGTCGAAAATAGATTAAAATCAAGATTAGGTTGGGGATTAGTTGCAGATATTCATCCGACTACTTATGAATTGCGGTTGGGGATTTTACAATCAAAAGCAAAGCAATCTAAAATATCAGTTCCAGATAAAGTTTTAGAATTTTTAGCTGCGAAGATAACATCCAATATAAGAGAACTAGAAGGCGCATTAAACAGGATAATAGCACACTCTGCACTCGTTGGAAGGGAATTAAGTATTGATGTTGCATACGAAGTTTTAAAGGATTTGTTGAGATCTAATGAACAAATTATTACAATAGACAACATACAAAGAAAAGTTTGTGAATATTACGGAATAAAATTATCAGATTTAACATCCGCAAAGAGGCAAAAAGCGATAACAAGCGCAAGGCATGTTGCGATGTATCTTTGCAAACAATTAACTACCAGGTCTCTTCCGGATATTGGGAAGAGTTTTGGAGGGAAAGATCATGCTACTGTTATACACGCCGTTAAAAAAGTTAATGAAAATATGCAAAATGATGATAACTTTAAGTCTGATTTAGAAATTTTAAAAAAGTCCTTGGAAAATTAAATTGAGGTATATATGTCATTAATAAAGCGCAAAAACAATTCACAATATTCAGATAGTTGTAATAAAGTATTTAGTTATTGGAGAGTAAGAACTATGTATTCTATATTTATAGGATACGCTTCTTTTTATTTCATTAGGCAAAATTTTTCATTAGCAATTCCTGCAATATGTGCAGATCTGCATATAACTAAATCTGATATTGGCATTATTATCTCTATTGGATCAATATTATATGGCGTAGGCAAAGGATTTTTTGGCTTGATAGGCGATAGATATAGCGCGCGTTATATTATGGTCATGGGGCTGTTGATGTCTGCATTTATGAATATATTCTTGGGATTTAGCTCTATTATTCCATTGTTTACTGTTTTTTATGCACTTAGCTGGTGTTTTCAATCTATGGGCTGGCCACCATGCGCTAAACTTTTGACTCATTGGTTTAGCCCAAATGAGATAGGAACTAGATGGTCACTATGGAATGCTTCACAACAAATTGGTTCAGCTGCGATTGCATTTTTGGCTCCGATTATTCTAGTTCATTTTGGTTGGAGGTATTTATTCTTCATCCCCGGGATGATCGCTATCTTGCTAGCTGGATTTCTGTTTAACAGATTGAGAGATACGCCTGAATCTTTGAAACTCCCATCTGTCGAGAAAATTACGGGCTTGGCTTCTGTTGCTGAAACTTCAAAATGGAGCATCGAAGAAGAGAAGAAGTTATCATTTATAGAAACGATAAAAATGGCTTTAAACAATAGATTTGTCTGGTATGTTGGATTAGCAAACTTCTTCGTCTATATCTGTCGAATGACTTTTTTGAACTGGGGGCCAACGTTTCTCCTTGAATCAAAGGGTAGCTCATTGCCCAGCGCGGGCGTTCAGATGGCATTATTTGATTTAGCTGGAATGTTCGGAGGAATTTGCGCGGGATATCTTTCAGATAAAGTTTTTAAAGGAAGGCGAGGTCCCGTTTCAGCGCTTTCAATGCTATTATTAGCGTTAATCGTTTCTTGGCTTTGGATATCTCCAAAAGATGCTCCAATTACTAATTCTATTTGCATGATCTTTATTGGATTTTTAGTAACTGGCCCTCAGATTTTAGTGGGGGTTGCCGCATCCGATTATGCTTCCAAAAAAGCAGCCGCAACCGCATCTGGATTCACGGGAACTTTCGGCTATGCGGGAAGCGCTATCTCCGGTTTTGGAGCTGGCTTAATATCTGATCATTACGGATGGAATAATGTCTTTATTATAATAATTGTCGCGGCAGTTATTGGCGCTCTTTTCTTTATTTTAACTTGGAATAAAAAATCTCGAGTTTTGTCAGATGCAGAAGAACGAGCGAAGCAAAATTAAAACTATAACCCTTGGATGTAGATTTAATTTTTATGAATCTGAAATCTCAAGAGCGATTATTGACAATTTAAATACGAACGACGATATTGTTATTATAAATACCTGCTCTGTCACTCATGAAGCTGAAAGACAATCAAAACAAGCAGTTCGAAAAGCGATCAGAGAAAATAAGAATTCCAAAATAATAGTCACTGGGTGCGCAGCAAAAACATCTAAGGATTATTTTGAAAGCCTTGATGGTGTTTTTAAAGTCATACAAAATAACGACAAAGAAAATATTAATGCATATCTAAATATTCCCCAGCCAAATTCTAATATAGATTTAATTGAGGACATTACTGCAGCACAAAATCAAATATTTGAAGATAGAGCAAGAGCTTTTATACAAATTCAAAATGGCTGCGATCACTTTTGTTCTTATTGTATTGTCCCATTCACTCGTGGCCGATCGCATAGCTTACCTCTGGAAAATATTTTAAAAAGAGTAGGATTTTTTTTAGAAAATGGATTTAGTGAACTTGTTTTGTCGGGCATAGATATAACATCTTATGGAAAAGATTTAGATTATAGAATAGAATTAGCGGATGTTATAGAGGCTATATTAAAAAACTATCCGAACCAAAAAAGACTGAGAATTTCATCGATAGATCCCAAAGGCATTTCTGAAAAACTTCTTGAATTATTAAAATACGAAAAACGAATAATGCCTCATTTTCATTTAAGTATACAATCTGGAGATAATCAAGTTTTAAAGGCTATGAAACGTCGGCATACAAGAGAAGATATAATAGCCTTTTGCAAACAAATAAAATTAACGAGAAACGATGTTGTTTTCGGCGCAGATTTCATAGCTGGATTCCCCACTGAAACAGATAGTATGTTTCAAAACACACTAAGTCTGATAGATGAGGCGGAACTATCTTTGATGCATATTTTCCCTTTTTCTTCACGCAAAGAGACCTTGGCATCTAAAATGGTCCAGCTTCCGCAACCTGTTATATCAGAGCGCGCTAGGCTATTAAGAGAGAAGGCTTGTGAAGCTAAATTGAAACTTTTTGAAAGTATGAAAGGAAAAAAAATACGAGGCATTATTGAAAAAACAATAGATAATGTTTCATATGGAAAAACAGACTCTTTTCTTCCATTTGTTATAAAAAAAGCCTATAATTCATCAGAAATTGTTAATGTTCTTGAGATTATTTCATACAACGAAAACTATTTGATAACAAAGAAAAATGATAATTGATCAATTAGCCGGTTTGGCATCATATGTTGGGAATACGTATTTTATATCTTTTTTGGCTGGCTTATCTTTCGTTCTTATAAAGAAACATGATTTTTCAGGGCTTATATATTTATTGTTTTTCACAATGATATATAACACATTATTAAAACCTATATTTGCCTTACCTCTTCCCAAGACTTGCCCCGGCACGGGATATGGCTTTCCGAGTGGGCATATGAATTTTAACGCTGTTTTCTTTTTATGGATCTTCACTACTTTTAAAAATCGAATAATCAAAATATTTTCAGTTCTGCTTTTAGCAACAATTGGATGGAGCATCGTATACAAAGGATTTCACTTTGCTAGAGATGTTTTACTTACTCCTATATTTAGTTGTTTATTCATATTTATTTATAAAAAATTCATAGCGAATCAAAGCAGCTCCAGAGCTTTTTTAATTGTAAATATTGTATCTTCGATATTAATATTTTGTCTATATTTTGTAAAGAAAACCATACCAGAACATATATTTATAGCTTATTATCTAATAATAGGATTTGGATTATCTAAATTATTTTTAGAAATTTTAAAGCAAAAAACTGGCTTTAGGACAATAATATTTCAAATAGTTACAACAATATTAGTAATTTTATCTATGATAATCGTGCTAAAAATTAACAACGAAAACATAATATTATACCATGTTTTCAACAAAATTCATTGGTTATTTATAGGAATTTCTATTTCGTTCTTTAAATATTTACTTTTATTAAAGGAAAACAAAGCTATTCCTTGAATATAAATTCTAAAGAGGTAAAAATTAAATACAGGCAGGTGC
>JAIRKP010000058.1 GCA_031260085.1 Holosporales bacterium
GAAAACTATTAATGAAAAAACTTTGTCTTTTCCAGGATCACTTGCCTTCAATCAAAACTTTCAGAATCAGAATTTTTGCCAAAAGACATAGGAGCATAGAAGCAGAGTGGGCATAAATGGAGCCGTTATTCTGAAGGTATGGCCCTAAAAGCGGTGGCTTGTGGGCGCAACCAATTCCCATTTCAAAAAAAAGAAAGGAATACCACAAGGATGCCAATACACACATCCAAATTGAAAGGAATCATCATATCAACAATAATGATCCCTACCATAACCCAAGCGTCAGATCTAGGTTGCCTGAGCTGCGAAGGGCACTCTCTCCCAAGTTACTCGCGATACATCAGCAGTGGCGAACCTCTTGTCTTGAGGGATGCGACCCTGCACGTAAACTAACCAACAAGCAATCCGTTCTCGGTTATGTGGTCTTGGATTAAGGAACACTGCTGTTGCGGCAGGCAACAAGCAGATGTTGGCTACGACGATGTACCAGCAGCATACCAATATCCGGAAGCTCCAGAAGAGATCCCTGATGCAGGGAGCGATACAACACTGACACCGCCGCCAGTACATACCGATGACGGAGGCTCAAGCGCACCAGAAATAGATATACCTTCTCCACAATCTGAGCAAGGGAAAACTAAGGCCGAGGAAGTTGACGGCGATGCAGAAGTATCCCCTTCGCCATCTGAGCAAGAATACCCACCATATGATGACGAAGACAGGAGGGCGAAATAGAACTACTACGATACGTTATATCATTCATCGCATTAGTTACCCATGAAATGAGAAATCTAAAGCTTTAAAGATTACGTGAAAACCGAGATTTTCTTAAATGGCATAGAAGAACTAGGCATCTGTTTTCTCACAAAGTAAAACTTGAACAAAAGTTAGAGGTTCGAAAATTAACCTTTAGTTTGATAAAAAAAATTAATAGAGAATCAGATTAACGAATACAGTCTGTCAAGGAGGAGAACGAAGTGATCCTTGACAGACTATTGGCGCGAGTATGGTATAATTTCTATACCATACTCGCGCCCCGGGGCTTGAAAATCCTTGATTTTCTACGCTCGTAACACAAAATGTCAGTATTCGAGTATAACTTTAAGGGTACATTACAGTTAACAATATTTTAAATATTCCAAGTGGAACATTTAAGTGTTTAGACAGAGCGTTGTTGTGAAAGGTTTGCTAACTGTGAGAGTATGCCTAAAAAGCGATGGCTCTTTGGGCTCCCGTGCTACCAAAAGACGTAACTTCTGCCCATAGTTTAATAACGCAAGCCTTGATTTTTTGGTTATTTTATTGTCTAATTGATGCCATCAATAAATCTTTTTAGAAATTGATAATGCTGCAAAGTATGAGAATTCGGGGAGGGCAGCCCCTTAATGGTGAAGTCGCGATTAGTGGAGCTAAAAACTTAGCTTTGCCTGCTTTAGCGGCTTCTTTGCTGACTGAGTCGAAAGTTATTCTTAAAAACGTTCCCAAATTAGTCGATATTCGATCGATGTTGGAGCTTTTAGATCATCTTGGCTGCAATATTGATTGTTTTGAACCAAACTCTATATCTATATCAACCAACAATTTGAAATCCACGGATGCTCCTTATGATTTTGTTCGAAAAATGAGGGCTTCAATTTTAGTCTTAGGGCCTCTTTTATCGAGATTTAAACAAGCGACTGTTTCCCTGCCTGGAGGATGCGCTATCGGAACAAGAGGTGTCGATTTGCATATTAAAGCTCTTCAACTTATGGGAGCTCAAATTTCTATTGAAAATGGATATATTAAAGCTCAGGCAAATCATGGGCTTTGTGGGTGTGATATAGCATTCCCAATAGTCACAGTGACTGGAACTGAAAATGTTCTAATGGCAGCTGTCTTAGCAAAAGGAATGACAAGGTTAATAAACGCAGCTGTGGAGCCTGAAGTTGTTGCGCTTTGTAGGCTCTTAAATAACATGGGAGCAAATATAAAAGGACATGGAACTTCTATTATAGAAATAGAAGGAGCTCAATCTCTTCATGGAACTGAATTTGAAATTATTCCTGATAGAATCGAAGTCGGAACTTATGCAATTGCTGCAGCTTTGACTTCTGGTAAACTCTTATTAAAAAATTGTATTTACGATGATTTAACGACCGTTTTTGAAACGCTTCAAAATTGTGGAATTGTATTTGAGAAACAAGACAAAAATATACTAGTCTATAGGAAAGAAGACATAAAACCAATCGATATTCAAACTATGCCTCATCCAGGATTCCCGACTGATCTTCAAGCTCAGTATACCGTCTTAATGTCAGTTAGCTGCGGTACTGCGGCTATAACCGAAAACATATTCGAGAACAGATTTATGCATATTCCAGAGTTGAATCGAATGGGCGCCAATATTTCTGTTCACGGGAAAACGGCTATCGTGACCGGAGTAAAAAAGCTTTTTGGAGCGCAAGTTATGGCGACTGATTTGAGAGCTTCGGCTTCTCTTGTTTTGGCGGGGCTCATAGCAAATGGCAAAACAGTTGTGAATCGTTTATATCATCTAGATCGTGGATATGCAGAGATAGATAAAAAATTAACAGAGTGTGGCGCTGTCGTTGAGAGATTTTCGGTTTAGGATCTTTTATGTTATTTTTCAAAAAATTAAAAGACGTTATAAATAAAATTTCCAATAAAGATAAAAATGACATTTCTTCGTTAGAGGATATTTTAATTGAAGCAGATTTTGGTGTTGAACTAGCTATGGAAATATCTTCAAAATTACGGAATTCGAAGAATATAATTAATGATTTGAAAATAGAATTAGAAAGAATACTATCTCCATTAATCAAAGATTTTAATTTTACTATATCTAATAAGCCTTTTATTATTACTATGTGCGGAGTAAATGGGAGTGGCAAAACAACTACAGTCGCGAAGCTTGCTCAAATTCTAAAGAAACGAGGTTGCTCAGTTGATATAGCAGCTTGTGACACATTTCGAGCAGCTGCAACAGAACAATTAGAAATTTGGGCAAAGCGATTAGATTGTAAAATTTTCAAAGCAGATTCTAAACGAGAACCAGCAAGCTTAGCATTCGAAGCAGTTCAATCTGTGACGAGTGATATTTTAATTATTGATACTGCGGGAAGGTTACATAATAATTCAAACTTAATGAATGAATTAGCCAAAATATATCGAGTTTTAAAAAAATTTAGAGAATCTGCTCCTAATGAAAATATCCTTGTAATAGATGCAACAACGGGGCAAAATGTTATCGATCAAGTTAGAGAATTTCAAAAAATAAATGAAATATCAGGGATAATAATTGCAAAGATGGACGGAGGGGCAAAAGGAGGAACAATAATCCGTGTGGCAAATGAATTTAAAATTCCAATTCTTGGAGTTGGAACAGGAGAAACCGAATTTGATTTAGAAAAATTTTCAATTAGCAAATTTTTAGATGATTTAATGGAGTAATAAAGTTATGTGTTCAAATTGCAAAACTAAATTTTCAAAAAATACCATATTTGTCGTATTGGCGCTTACATTGGGAATTCTCAGCGGATTGTCAAATATTACCTTGCTTGAGCAAATCGGAACTTTTTGTTCTGAGATTTTTATTAGAATTTTCAGACTGATAAGCATGCCCGTGATTTCATTGTCTGTCATAGTTGCTTTCTTAAGTTTTGAACAAGAAAAATCTATGGCAAAAATCTGGAAAAAGACTTTATTTTATACTATAACAACAACGATTACTGCCGCGACTATGAGCGCTATTCTATATTATATTATCAGTCCTGGAAACACAAATTTCTCATCAGATTTTAACGCAAAGCAAGAGTTTTCTGCAAATTATATGAGCTATGTTCTTGATATTATTCCCAGCAGTATTTTCTCTGCATTTTCAGAACATAAAGTTCTTAGCGTACTCCTTATCAGCGTTGTATTTGGACTTACAATAAGATTTATTGAAGATGAAAAGGATAAAAAAGTAATGGTTTCATTTTTCAAAAGTATACATAACATTTTATTCGCTATAACTAAAGCAATAGTAAAAATACTTCCTATCGGACTATTTGGATTTATTACTGTCAGCATTATGCAATTCAAAGCTAATATGGTGGATGTGAAAGGAATGGGAGGATATTTTCTCACGATTATTTTAGCCAACATAATTCAAGGAGTATTTATATTGCCCCTTTTTCTATCTTTAAAAAGAATAAACCCATTAGTTGTATTCAAAGCAATGTCATCAGCTCTTTCAGTTGCTTTTTTCTCGAAATCATCTTCCGGTTCCTTGCCAGTGACTATGGAATACGCTGAAACTAAATTGGGAATAAATCCTAAAATAAGCCGGTTTGTTTTGCCTCTTTGCACAACTATAAACATGAATGGTTGTGCAGCGTTCATATTTACGACAGTGATATACGTCATGCAAAATCACGGTATTGAAATCACACCTCTAACAATGCTTAGCTGGATCATAATAGCAACTATAGCGGCTATCGGAAATGCAGGGGTCCCCATGGGGTGTTTTTTCTTAAGTGCTAGTTTATTATCTTCAATGGATGTTCCTATGCCACTTCTTGGAATAATTCTACCAATCTACGGAGCCATAGATATGCTCGAGACATCCTTAAATGTTTGGTCTGATTCTTGCGTCACAGCTGTCGTGAATAAAGAAACAGAGGGATTAATTTGTGAAAAGAAAAAGACTTAATATCTTATTGAGTGCCTGAAAACTAGATTATATTTACTTTCCTATTTCTGGTAAAACTAAAATATGAAGTTCTTTCAATTGATCAGGGGAAACCTCTCCGGGAGCCTGCATCATCAAATCTTGCGCTTGTTGATTAAACGGAAAAGCTATAACTTCTCGTATGTTGTCTGTTCTGGCTAGAAGCATAACTATTCGATCGATGCCAGGGGCGCATCCTCCATGAGGGGGAGCTCCATATTTGAACGCTTGTATCATAGCTCCAAATTTTTTATCAACAACTTCAGGGCTATATCCTGCTATTTCAAAGGCTTTATACATGATTTCAGGAATATGATTCCTAATGGCTCCACTTGATAGCTCTATTCCATTGCAAACTATATCATATTGGTAAGCTTTGATTTCTAGAGGATCTTTGTTATTTAATGCATCCAGACCGCCTTGCGGAATCGAAAATGGATTATGCGAGAATACAATCTGTTTTGAATCTTCGTCATATTCATACATTGGAAAGTCGATAACCCAACATAATTTATATTGTTTTTCGTCTATTAAGTTTAATATGTTTGCAAGTTTTGTTCTTGTTTGCCCTGCTATTTTAGCAGCATCTCTGTCGCAAACGAAAAATACAGTATCATTTGCTGACATTTTATTGATTTTGGCAATTTCCATTAACTCATCTTTGGTTAAAAATTTAGCGATAGGGCCTTTGAAATCACATTCTGAATTCATTGAGATATACCCAAGCCCAGGAAGATTGAGTTCTTTTGCCCAATCATTTATTCTGTCAAAGAAACTGCGTGGTTGTTTTGCGCAATTAGGAACGTTTATACTCCTAACTTTAGCTCCATTTTTTATAGCATCAAAAAAGGCTGTGAATCCTGCTTTTGCAAATAAATTAGTTAAATCCTCTATGATTAAAGGATTTCTGAGATCTGGCTTATCACATCCGTAGTGCAACATAGCATCTTCGAAAGTTATGCGTGGGAAAGGATATTGCGTTATTAAATAATCAGCCGGAGCAAACTTTGTAAATGTGTTATACAAAACCGGCTCTATAGCATTAAAAATATCCTCTTGGGAAGCGAAGCTCATTTCGAAATCTAATTGATAAAATTCTCCGGGAGATCTGTCAGCTCTGGCGTCTTCATCTCTAAAGCAAGGTGCAATTTGAAAATATTTATCAAATCCAGCAACCATTAGAAGTTGTTTAAACTGCTGCGGGGCTTGTGGTAATGCATAAAACTTTCCATGATGAACCCGACTTGGAACTAAATAATCTCGTGCTCCCTCAGGAGAAGAAGACGTTAGGATCGGAGTTTGAAATTCCAAAAAACCTTGATTTATCATTTCGGTTCTGAGAAAAGATATAACCTTTGAGCGCAAAATGATATTGTCGTGCATCTCTTTTCTTCGCAAATCGAGATATCTGTATGTTAATCTAGTGTCTTCCGGGAATTTATTTTCGACATTGATTTGAACAGGAAGAGTAAATTCTGGAGTAGATAATAATTCAATATCGGTTATATAAACCTCGATCATGCCTGTATTCATGCTAGGGTTTATTGTTTCTTTTGTTCTTTCAATTACGCTGCCTATTATTTTTATGACTGATTCATCTTTCAATTTTTCGGCAATATGAAAACTTGTATCATGTTGCTGTATAACGCATTGAGTAATTCCAAAATGATCTCTAAGATCAATAAACAACAATCCACCATGATCGCGAATTCGATGGACAAAGCCAGACAAAGTAACTGTTTGTCCTACATTTTGAGAATTTAATTCATCACATGTGTGAGATCTGAAAGCTGTTATATGTTGCGATATCATA
>JAIRKP010000078.1 GCA_031260085.1 Holosporales bacterium
CCCGTGAGCAAAACATTACCTTGGTCAACACTAACCGAAACCGCACTATATAATTCAGGGCTAATTTTATAAAGCCTTGCTTTTATTACTGTTTCTAATTTTGTATCTGAAAGACTTTCGCCTATCTTTTTATCTCTAATTGCTAAACAACTGCCGCCAATTGCACCTCCGCCTATTATAACAGGAACGCAACCCGAGATAAGCAATGATAAACTAAAAAGAAATAAACTCTTCGATATTGATTGCATTTTCGATATGTTCAAATCTACCAACCGAATCTAAACATATCACATCTATTCGATAATTTTCAAATGCATCATCTCTTTCAGCAATAATAGACAAAAAAGCTTTAGATATTCTTGCTTTTTGCCTATTTGAGATACACTCTTTTGAATAGGAAAGATACTTTCTTTGCTTAACTTCAACTGCGACAACATCTGAGTTCTTTTTTGCGAGAATATCTATTTCTCCATGAGCTGTTCTCATTCTTTTCCCTAAAATCTCATACCCCTTTGATTTCAGCTTTTTTTCGGCCGAATTCTCAGCGGCGACTCCTTTTTCATAGCTATTTAGAAAATTTCTTCCGCAGCATTTATTTAAAAACTCTGGAATATTATTTTTTTTACATTCAAATATCATATTTACTAAATATAAAACAATACTCTCTTTATTTATTATACCACATAATCAAAAGCTTTCTAATATTTTTTGGGCTCTAGTTATTACTCTATCTGGAAATCCGGCTAAGGCAGCGACATTTATTCCATAGGATTTATCAGCAAATCCGGGATTGATTTTATGTAAGAAGATTATTTTTTTATTCCATTCTTCAACTTTTACGGTTAAGAATTTTATATTAGGTTGTGTTTCTTTTAATTTTATTAGCTCATGGTAATGGGTGGCGAAAATAGTTCTTGCTTTTATATTATTATCAATTTCTTCAATAACAGCCCAAGCGATAGATAAGCCGTCATATGTTGAAGTTCCGCGACCTATTTCGTCAAGAATAATGAAAGATCTTTCGGTAGCCTGGCACAATATAGAAGCTGTTTCTATCATTTCTACCATAAATGTAGATTTTCCGGAAGATATATCATCTGATGCTCCGACTCTGCTAAATACCTTATCAACAACGCCAATTAAAGCGCTTTGAGCCGGAACAAAAGAACCTATTTGCGCCAAAATAACTATAATAGCATTTTGTCTTAAATAAGTACTTTTTCCTCCCATGTTTGGGCCTGTTAATATAGACACGCAAGAACAATCCGATTGATAATCATTTTTTATGAACTTTACTCCGGATTTTTTCAACACTTCTTCGATAACGGGATGTCTGCCTTCGAGGATATTAATCTCTTTATTTTCAGTTATAACAGGTCTCACATACTCATTTTGCACAGCAAGCGAAGCAAATGAAGCGATCACATCAACAAAAGATATTTGATTAGCGATCACTCTAATTTTTTCGCTTTTTACAACTATTTTTAAAACCAATTCTTCAAAAATTGTTAGTTCTCTTCTTTTTGCGTTTAAATCAGCCGAATAAATTTTATTGGCTATTTCAGATAATTCTTGCGTTGTATACCTCATAGAAGAGGCTAAGGTTTGCTTGTGTATAAAATTGTATGGAATTTTTGAAGAATAATTGCTAGAAATATCAATAAAATATCCCAAAATACCATTATTTTTTATTTTTAAAGTTGGAATACAAGTATCTTCAGAATATTGTTTTTGCAATTTATTAATTATATATTCTGCATTTTCACGAAAATCTAAACACTCATCTAATTCTTTATCAACTCCTTTTTTTACGAAACCACCATCCCGCGCTAACAAAGGAGGTTCTTGAATAATTGATGAATCTATTAAGTCGTAAAGATTTTCAGTATGTTCATCATATAAATGTATACTATTTAATAATCTATAATTTACAAAAATTTTACCTAATACTTCAGATATTCTTAAGGAAGTTGATATAACTTTTAAATCTCGAGGGCCTGCCTTATTCATTAAAACTCGCGAGAGAGCTCGTTCTAAATCCGGAAAGTTGTTTAATATTTTTTTTATCTCTTCTAATAGCTCTTTGTTTTTGGTAAAAAATTCAACATAATCTAATCGCTTATTAATTTTAGAGATACTCGTCAAAGGCTGGCTCAACCATCGGCTTAGTAACCTTCCTCCTTGAGAAGTTAATGTTTTATCGATAGCGCTAAGTAAGCAGCCTTTATATTCACCTGATTGAGTTTTTTCTAGTTCTAAGCTTTTTCTTGTAAAAGCATCCAAATTCATAAAATCAACATTATTTAGAACTTTGGGAAATGAGAGGCTTATCTTTTCCGTAACATAAACAGTCGAAATATAATCCACAACGGCAGCCGCTGCAAATAACTCTCTTTCAGAAAATTTTCCAAACGCATCAATAAACTTAACATCGAAAAAACATTTTAATTTATCAGAAGGATTATTTGAGAATTTCTCAATTGGAATAGGACGTATTATTGATTTGTATTTATCTATAATTGGCAATAGTTCTTTTTTTGCAAATATCCCATCCGCACAAATAATCTCGGTCGGCGACACTTTCGAAATTGTAGAAAGTAATTCTCCAATTTTTATTTCTTCGACAAAAAAACCTCCAGTTGACACGTCCGCATAAGCTATGCCAATAGTGCCATTAAATTCGTCTGAAATTGCTAATAAAAAATTGTTAGATTTTTCTCCGAGCATTGACGATTCAACTAAAGTTCCTTGAGTAATTATTCGAACAACTTTTCTTTCGACAGTTGCCTTTCCTCCCCTTTTTCGTTTTGCTTCTTCGGGAGTTTCTAATTGTTCGCATATAGCAACTCGATAGCCATTTTTCACTAATTTCGTTATATACATTTCGCTCGCATGCCATGGAATCCCACACATAGGCACAGATACTCTTTTTGTTAAAACCAATCCCAATTCTTTAGAAACAACTTTAGCATCGTCGTAAAATAACTCATAAAAATCCCCTAATCGGAAAAATAACATACAATCATTATATTGTTTTTTTATTTCAGCATACTGCTGCATCATTGGAGTTAATTTTTCATTAACATCATTTTCCATCACTTAAATTGCTCTATACTCTTCGAAAATTACATTGATATTATCTTTTAGAAAGTTTACCAAATCATCTATGACGGCTTCGGGCGTTGATGTTCCCGAAGCTATTGCAAATTTCTTAACATCTTTAAAAATCTTAAGATCTAAACAATTTTTATCATCTATCTGAATGACTTTTTTTGCGCCCGCGTTCTTTGCTATTTCGGAAAGCCTTGTCGAGTTTGCAGAATAAGCAGACCCCACAATAATTACGAGATCCATAGCATTCGATATTTCATCGATAGTATACTGCCTTTGTTTAATAGCATAGCAAATGTTATTCTCTGAAATGGATTGTATATGGGGTATTTTTTCTACTATTTTCTTTATAATACTGCGCACTGAATAACAATTTAATGTAGTTTGCGTAAAATATACAACTTCTTCACCAACAAAATCAGGAAGTAAATCAACATCAAGCTCATTATATACAACAAAGCTATCTTTATTATATGCATATCCTAAAATAGCTATTATTTCAGGATGCGTTCGGTTCCCTATGATGATAATTTTCTTTCCCTCTTGCGAAGCTTTTCTCACAGCCTTTTGGACTGATTCGACTATCGGACACGTTCCATCTATTATAGTCAATTGCTTATTTTCGGCTTTCTCAATTATTTTAGGAGATACTCCATGAACTGAAATCATAACAGCAGAGCCATCGGGTACGTCATCAATCGATGAAACTTTAATCACACCTGCTCTTTTCAGATTTTTCATAAAAATTTCATTATGAATTATGTCTTCTGTTATATAGACTGAGCCATACAATTTTAATACCTGATTAGCCATATTAACAGCTCGGGTCACCCCAGAGCAAAAGCCTCTCGGAGAAAGTAAATAACAAATCATCGACATACAAACCAATAATCCATTCCATGTACGGTACGATAATATACCAAAAACTAAAAAAACTCAACTTCGCATCATGTTTGGCATTGACAACTAAAAATAGGGGGGGGATATTTCTGAGTTAGTGCAGAGAATTGCAATGTAAGTACTGTGGCTCATCATGTTGAAGGAAAAAAGGGTTAAAAAGATGTGCTCGGAGGTATAGATTTAAGAGCCGCAACCGTTGGAGTCGAAAAGAGAAAGCGGGAAGGTAACAGAATGTGTTTTAGTGCCTTTGAGACAGGAATTAGTGAAGCGAAAACATTTTGTAACCAAAGTGGAACGTATTTGGTGGAATCTTATAATTCAGTGCTTAGACACTATCTCGCGAGATTGCAAAGAAAGACCAAGTGCTACCGCAATAGCCTCGAGTTCACATACTATAAAACGTTATGCTTAACATCTGATATTCTCTCTTAACTCTGTTGCTTCTTTCTACTACACTATCTTTGTTTCACTTATGTTTGAACTTAGACACGGGTTAGGAGTGAATCTTTGTAACACATGATGAGGCTGTTGTAATTTAATATGTATATATTGAAAAAAATAAGTTAAAATTGCCTAGATTTGTTATTTTGATATTTTACTAATGGGGTTTGAGTCGGAAAAGCAGTATTTTTTTGATC
>JAIRKP010000046.1 GCA_031260085.1 Holosporales bacterium
GCTTTTCTTCAGATATGCTAGCTTTAGTAACAGCTTTGTATATATTGTTTGACCCATTTATCACGGCTTGTAATGTCGCGGGAAATGGAGCATTGGCAATTGTGTTTGATAAAATCACAGCCGCTTTTCTAAAACGTCCAAGCAAATACGATGTAAAAGAATAGTTTTCCAACATTAGTCCTTTTTTAGGGGAGAAATTTTGCGGAATGAAAATCTTGGATTTTCATTCCGTCCCGGGGCGCGAGTATGGTATAATCATTATACCATACTCGCGCCTTTAGTCTGTCAAGGATCACTTCGTTCTCCTCCTTGACAGACTTATACGGCTTATCTGTTTTTTTTATAATTTCCCCCGGAATATTCAAGGTTGCAATTCGAATCTCCAACTTCTGTTCATGTATCTACCTTCTGGGTAAGATAAGGCTCAATTTTATACTTACTGGTTGCCATAAAAGCAGTAGCTTTTATGGCAAATTATATGCTCTACAGGAAGCATGTGAAATAGTATTTGCAGTCACATCAGAAAGCGGAATGAGAAAGTAATTTTACCGGGGACGCGATTATCCGAAGAAACTTCGGGCAAAATCTCCGATTTTGCGCTAAATCAGAGATTTAGCATAATCGCGCCCCCGGTGGCCCGGAAAAGCTTTAGCTTCCCGGGCCAAATATGATATCCTTCATAAATCTCCATAATCCTCTTCAACGATATAAGATCGGCGCCACGTGGTGCCTCAAAAGCAATTACTTTTGAGGCTGATCTTTTACTGCATTTTATTTTCAAATATATGCATAAATTCATCTTTTGAAAGCCCGGGTTGTATGGCTTCTTTAAAATCTAAATGAATCGTTCCTTTATTTTTTCTAAACGATCGCTTTGGCCAGCATTGGCCTGAATCCACCATAGCTGGAATAACTGGGATTTTTAACGAATGGTATAGCGCAAATATACCACTTTTATATTCGACATTTTCATTGATTGTCGATCTTGTTCCATTGGGGAAAATCAATATAGATTGTCCTTTCTCAGAGGCAATTTTCCCATATTTTATAATACTTTTTATTGATGAAATGGGCGATGATCTGTCAATTGGAATGCATCCTAATTTTCTAAAATATAACCCAGCAATGGGAACGCTTAATAATTCTTTTTTTATAATTATGGCTAGTTCATCGAATAGGGTTGCAAAGATGATAGTTTCCCAAACCGATTGGTGATTACAGCCTATAATTATCGGGCCTTTGCTTAATTGAAATTTTAGTATATCGATATTTGATATTTTACAATCTATATCAGATATATATTTCAAACAAAAAAGCATTAAGCGAGCTATGTTTCTGTATACTATAATAGTAGTTCTTTTTTGAGAAAAAAACCATAATGTAAATGGATACATTATAGTGATATATAATCCAAATGCAGTCCAAAATGAAATATTAAACAAAATAGATCTAATCATTTTTTTAATTTCTCGATAAAATTATAAATGCTATTTTTACTAAGACCTGAGAACTTTGACAGTATTTCACTTAAAGTCTTTGTGGAAATTTTATCTTTAAGATCTTCAATAAGAGGTTTTAATTCATATAGTTTGGAATTTTGGGCTTGAAGAGGCGAAGAAATAACAATCACTATTTCACCTTTAAGGGGATTCTGTGCGATGTGTGCTAATAGATAATCGCAATCTCCGGTTATGACTTCTTCAAATATTTTAGTTATTTCTCGAACTATGGAGATAGTTCTGTTGTCAAAATATAATTTAATATTTTCTAATGTTTTGTTAATTCTATTGGCAGATTCGAACAGTATAATTGTTGAATTTATTTTTGACAGCTCTTCAAGATTTTGTAGCTCAGCAAAACCATCAAATAGAAATCTGTTAGTGGCTTGTCCTGATAAAACCAAAGCCGTTATAACAGAACACGCTCCTGGAATAGCGGTATATTTTATATTGTTTTTGATGCAAGCATTAATTAACTTAAACCCAGGATCAGATATCAACGGAGTCCCCGCATCGGAAACTAAAGCATATGTTATATCTTTTTTCATCGAATTAATAATATTTGGAATAATCGATCGGGCAGTGTGATCATTATATGTGATCAATTTTTTCTCTACTCCAATATTTTCCAACAACTTCCTTGTGACTCTAGTGTCTTCGCATAATATAATATCAACTTCAGCTAAAGTTTCTTTGCCCCGTTCTGAAAAATCTTTTAAATTCCCAATTGGAGTGGAAACTATATATAGCATAGGTTTCATTTGACAACGATATTTACTATTCTGTTTTTTACTACAATAATCTTTTCAATATTTTCTAAATTAATAGAATCTTTCAATATATTCTTTGCGGTTTGCTCTAAGACAGAATCTTCGGTATCTTTTTCAATATTAAAAGTTCCTCTTAATCTCCCGTTGACCTGAACTGCGATAGTCACCTTAGTCGCAGTGGCTAAATCTTCATTAATCTCAGGCCACAAAGCATTTTGCAATGGGTCAGCTGCATTCGTTAACTTTTCAAACATTTCGTGGGCAATGTGAGGTGTGATAGGGTATATTGCTTTTATGAAACATTCAAAGGCGAATTTTAGAGAACTCGCAGATTCCATTTCTAAGTTTCTTTCTATTTCGTTAAAAAATTCCCGAGCAAATGCTACTGATTTGTTAAGGGCTATATCATCGTATGATTCCTTTATTTTTTTTAAATACACATGCGATGTTTTTATGAGTGTATCTGCTCCTTCTTTATTCTCTTTCACTTTTTGCAAAACCTTATTGAAAACTTTCCAAACTCTGTTTAAAAATCTCCAGGATCCATCCAATGCGTCCGTATTCCAAGAAAAGTCTTTTTCGGGAGGAGTGTCTGAAACAATGAATAGCCTAACCGCATCAACTCCATGAGAATCTATAATTTTTTGATGGCTGATTACATTCTTTTTTGATTTGCTCATTTTTTCAAATGCACATTCAAAAACTTCTATTCCGTTTTTATCGATCAGTTTTCCATTAGGTAATTTTTCAATCTCATCTGGATAAACCCATTCTCCTTCTGTGTTTTTGTATGACTTATGGCAAACCATCCCCTGAGTCAACAGATTGGCAAATGGAACTTTACAATCGATATATCCCAAATCTCTTAAAGCTAATACAAAAAATCGAGCATATAACAAATGCAAGACAGCGTGTTCAATGCCCCCGATGCAAAGATCCACAGGCATTGCAACTTCAGCAACTTTTTTATCGATGGGTTCATTAAAGTTTGGGCAAAGATATCTTAAAAAATACCAAGATGATTCGAAAAACGTATCCAATGTGTCTGTTTCTCTGAGAGCATTATTCCCGCATTTAGGGCATTTGACAAACTTCCAAGTAGGATGGTTTGCAAGAGGATTTCCCTTGCTATCAAATGAAACATCATCCGGCAAATAGACCGGAAGCTCTGCCGGAACTGCGCCGCAATTTTCACAATGTACGATAGGAATTGGACATCCCCAATAACGCTGTCTTGATATTAACCAATCCCTTAATCTGTAAGAGATTTTCTTGGTTCCTATGTTAAGTTCTTGCAGTCGATTTATCATATAGATTTTTGCTTGCTCTACAGACATTCCATCTAGATATTCTGAATTGATTAATTTCCCATCTCCTGTAAATGGTAAGTCTTCAACAGAATCAATAACTCGTTTGATTGGCAAGTTGTATTTTTGAGCAAATTCAAAATCTCTTTCATCGTGTGCAGGGCAACCGAAGACAGCTCCCGTTCCATAATCCATTAAAACGAAATTTGCAATATAAATAGGCAGTTGTAAGTCTTCAACGACGGGGTGTTTAACGTATAGCCCCGTGAACTTTCCCTTTTTCTCGGCTTTTTCGATTGATTCCTCAGTTGTCGCTATTTTTTTACATTCATCGATAAATTCGGCAAACTCTTCGTTTTTGGATGCTATTCGTTGAGAAAATTCATGATCTGGAGAAATAGCAAGAAAAGAAGCACCAAACAATGTGTCTGGTCGAGTTGTGAAAACCGCTATTTTTTCATCACTGTTTATTACTTCAAAATTAATAATCGCACCTTCTGATTTCCCTATCCAATTTTCTTGCATTTTTAGAACATTATCGGGCCAATGTCCTTCAAGCTCCTTCAATCCCTGGAGCAATTCTTCTGCATAGTCCGTAATCCTCAATGACCATTGTTCAAGCATTTTCTTTTCAACGAGAGCTCCGGATCTCCAGCCTTTGCCATCGATCACTTGTTCATTTGCTAAGACAGTTTGCTCAATCGGATCCCAATTGACATACGATTTTTTTCGATATACCAATCCCTTTTTATAAAAATCTAAAAATATTTTTTGCTCCTGTGTATAATATTCAACACTACAAGTACTGATTTCTCTTTGCCAATCATACATATATCCTAGAGGCTTTAATTGCTTTTTCATATCTTCTATATTCGCTTCTGTCCAAGTTTTCGGATGTCCTCCGGACTGCATGGCTGCGTTTTCGGCCGGCATGCCAAACGAATCCCACCCCATTGGGTGAATAATCGTAAAACCAAGCATTTTTTGATATCTAGCTACAACATCTCCGATTGTATAGTTCCTGACATGCCCCATATGAAAGCTTCCCGATGGATATGGCAACATTTCTAATATATAAGCTTTTTTGTCTTGATTTTGGATTAACTCTTCATTTGAGATGCTGTATTGTGCAAAAAACTTTGTCCACTTTTTTTCAACTGCTCTAAAATTATAAATTACGTCTGACATGTAAATCCTGGGTTCAACTTGGTTGTTTCCAATTATACAATAGTTTTATAGAATCCTCCTTAATAAAATTACCTAAAACTTTTTGGAACATCTTCCATTTTTTGACATCTACAGAATAATTATTCCAATCTAATAAAGTGGAGGATAAAAAACAATCATATTAAGGAGTAAATAAATGACTACATACAACATACCTAAAACGAAGAGAGAAGTTTTATCCGAAATAATAGCCCTCATCGTCTTCGTCTTATTGGCGTTTGCCTTTAAGGCATACACACACGAGTTTAACTCACAATTATTCACAGAGCAAGCGGAAAGGTTGCATCTAAGCAACCAACGAGTTCTCGAACAATATAGATCGATAACAGATATAAGAAAGGAGATAGATATATTTGTAAAACATGAGCCCATATTTAATCCATACCTGGATGAGATATGCGATAACGTAGTTGGGAATACGATGTTGAAGCTATTAGTAGCGAATATTAAGGCTAAGGGGTTACGGCCATTGCGGATACGAAAAGGTCAAGAAAACCAGTTTTTCCCAGATATAAATACTGTTCATATAGCTCCAAAATATACGGACCCGATGGATACAACACTAATATATTCTGCGGTATAAACAGAGATGGTGCATTAGTTGAGAAAAGACTTACAATGTTGCGATGGTATTTTCCATGAGCTTTGTCATGCATTCCATACATATCTTGGCAGAGAAAATTTACAAGTGATTATCTAGATATCGTATATTCTGGAAGGCAAGAAAAATACCTTTGGACTGGTAAAGAACCAAAAGAATATGAGGATGACGAAGAAATGTATAATATCACAGGATATTATTGGGATTCATGCAAATGTTTTGACCCTATATCATGTAATATGTTCGATATATGTAAACAGTCTTCTCGGCCAGAATCTATTGTTCAGCGAGTGTTCCATAAAAGATGGATACATAGATATCAATATACGCACACTCCATCATATCAAATAGATCAATTTCTGATTGATGTGTCTAATTATATTATTGACACAGAAGAGTAAGTACGTCAGGCTGAAATAGTAAAAGCAATTATTCCTGGGGAGAATTTCAATGAGGAAAATTATCGCAACAGCTATTTCAGTCTTTTTATTGATAGGAAACGCTATGAGTAGTAGTGAAAATTATATACCAAAAGAATTTTGGACGGATGAAGCTGCAGTAAAGGAAATACTTAATCAAGTCGTTCCGACGGCTTTAGAGGAACTCAAAGGCATACGTTATGAGTGCGCAGAGAGCAGATATTATGCATTATCTGAGAAAATAGTTGAATTGACTTATCCTCATATGCAAAAATATATGCTAAACAATAATTTAACTATACCTACTTTAAAAGAAGTAGCAGATTCTATAGGAATAGATGTCTGTCCTGGATTTCACGAACTTTCAGATGACGAGAGAACGCAGTTCTTAGATGCAATGCGCCACCCAGATGTTTTATATGAAAATTCTTGTGTTTTTCTTGATTTTGTTGGAAAGATTATCGAAGACGAGCTGTATTGATGCTTTGGGAGATCAGTTTTTGATAAATTTAGATGAGTATGTTAACTAAAAATTAACAATTATACATTAGACTGAAATAGTGAATAGATATTGTTCTTG
>JAIRKP010000100.1 GCA_031260085.1 Holosporales bacterium
AAAGCACCAGCTGCTGCCGGCGTTATTCACACTGATTTTGAAAAAGGGTTTATTTGCGCTGAGACAATTTCTTATGAAGATTATATAAATTTTGAAGGCGAAAATAAAGCTAAACAATCCGGAAAACTTAGACTGGAAGGAAAAGAATATATAGTCCAAGATGGAGATATCCTGCATTTTAGATTTAATGTGTAGTCTATATTACTTTACTCTCACCTTGTGCCCCCTGGGAACACTTTGGTATGGCATAGGCATAGAGTATTTATTGGGGATGTAGCTAATTGATAATGTTAATACAGATGATGTTAAGATATCTGAATTCTAATATTTATATGTTTAATCTGCTTTGTAAGCGGCATTTGGTACTCTCTCGGCTTTAGCCGAGGGAGAAATCTCATTGCCAATTGGATTTCTGAACATAACTCGCACCTGGAGGGGTTATTAAGATGATAATACATATAACAGAGGAGTTTATAGGGGAGCGAATCGACATAGTAATTGCAAAAGTTTTCAAAGATTTTTCTAGATCTCAGATTCAAAAGCTTATAAAAGATGGAGCTATTTCTCAAAATGGTATTCCAATTAATAATATTGCAAAAAAGTTTTAAATCCATGTAAAATTGAAATTGATGAAGAAAAGCTTAGCGATGGTGACGATTATGACATCATTTCAGAAAGTTTGCCAGGGCGTGAGTATGGTAAAATAAATTAGACCATACTCGCGCCCCCGAATACCTGCAAAGATTAATCTTATAAGTATATTGCGCATGAATCCGTACACTGCATCAGAAGTTGTTATTCCGAAGGTGCCGCGGCGGCTGGAGTAGGGCTACTGCATTTGGCGAGAATGTCGCTCCACTCTTTTGATTTTGATCCAATTGGTTGGCCAAATTGCCCAAAATAGAGTTTTTCGCGAATAACATGCTGGACCAGTGGGTTTAGCAGATTCTGCAAAGGTTCCTCTGGTCCATCCAGATATGCAACTTTAGTGAAACACCATAGTACGAAAAGAAATGGGTCCACTCGAGCCATAAATTGACCAAACGCTCTTCCAGCTAATTGGGATAAATTCCTTTCAACTATGGAAGGATCCAAAATCATCGCCGAACCAGATTCCACTGACTCTCGAATTATTGTTTGTAAACAGTTAAGCAATTGTGCTTTAACTTCGACTTCAAGTGGGTTATCTTCTCGAAAGAATCCTCCTTTGTCTACTCCATGAAACTGCGTAAAAATTTGAGCACCATATTGGCTTTCTAAGTCGCTGAAGCGATCGGCCGTGGCTGATGCTATAGGGCCGTTTCTCCACTTAAGACAATTTAAATATTTGAGCAAATTAGAAACCTGTTCGCTAGCTGCGAAATTGATAGCTTTTTCTTGCAATCTAATCAGATCAGGATGCCCATGGCAGAGTTCAATTACGTTTCGTAAAAACAGAGCGGCTGGGGTAAGGTCCACTGGCAAAAATTCTCCTGTGAGTCGTTTTTCTAGAGATTCGAGTTGATAGAACTGTGGGAATAGACAACTTGATACAATTTGCTCAAACGAGTCAAACGGCCTCCCACCAGAATGTAAATCGAACATACCAAATCCATGAAGTGGATGATAGCGAAAATTATCTGAGTGAAAATCACTCAGTCCGATTCCGTGCTTCGTCGTAAAACAAATTACTTGCGCCATTTTGTAGGCCCAGTCTGGATATTGATCAGGAGTCGCATCTTTGAAAAAACTGCTAGTACCATCAAAATACGGCTGAAATGTAATAATTTGTTTGTTCTCCTGAAATCCTGACAAATCAATGTTATCAATTTCTATCACTTGATCGTTAATCCAAGCGTGCGTGAGGCAAACAATGCGCCCAAATGGCGACTTCCCATCGAAAGAAAGTTCACGATTTCTTTTATCCGCTGGAATCCTTTGAGTAATCATTACTTCACTTGCTGGAGCTGTCTTTACAACAACAAAACTCCCGTCAGCTAAAGGAACTAGAAAGGTGTCCGATGTGTTGCCATGTTTAAAGCGTTTTATATAACGAGGAGCAGTCGAGCCGGGTTGAAATTGTTCATTGTAGGCTGCTATAGCAGCCGGTAGTTGGACTATGGTATCACGATCTGTTCTAAATAACTGTGCATCCTGAAGATTTTCCAGATCAATCATTCTTTGTTGATTAGAGGGGGTTAATCTATCTTTTGCTGGGACCGATTGAGTTGCGACGACTGAATAGCACGCATTTCCCAGAAAAGTTAATCCTAAAAAGACTTTGGTTAAAGTATTCACTTGCTTTTCCTTAATTGTTTCTACATATTTGAGTATTATATATCAATAAAAAGGCATTGTCTACCATTTTTAATAATAAAATTATTCGAATATTAGAAATCAATTGCGTGCACTGAAAGATTCAGGATTTGCAAATGGTACAGAGGCTTGCATGCTTCTTCCATGAAACTGAGGTTAATAATGTATTGAACAAACTTTATAAGTGTGATATTTTGTATGAAATATAATCATTATCAATTAACTAGATGTTAAAGTTTTTTATTACTCATCTCCAAGTTATAAGTGCTGTTTTATTGGGGTATGCATTCAATTGTATTCTTCATTTTGCTATGGAAGATAAATTAGGCTTACTTCTTGACAAAACTGTGTTGTTTGATTATGAATACGCAAAATGCATGTCGTGCATGACAGTGAGCGGCATTATTTTTCTTTTATCAACTTATTTTAAGAATAAGAAATCAGCTGTAGTTATTAATAAAAACGAGACAGAGAAAAAACTGTTCGCGAGGATATTGTTAATATCAATTTTAATTTGCGCTATACAGCATTAAAATACTTTATTTGTATTTAGTTGGAAAAACAGATTTTATCATAATAACAAAAATTTTGATTACGGCTTCTATCATAATGATCGGAGTGTTATATCTAATCTTGGAAAGCAAGGGAATTTATACATCAAACTGCAAGTTATACTATTCAATAGTATATTCAATTACTATGTCTTTTCTAGCCATAGGCGGATATATGACTAATTCATATGCAAACCCAAAAGTATTAAGAAGTATAAACAAAGATTCAGAAATTGAGAAAAAGGTCAGAGAAATATCTAGTATTTTGCGAGGAAAACACACCGTATTGAATTCTTCAAAAGACGTTTTAAATGAACTGGGTTATTATCAGCAGGAAATAATTAGTTCAGGTAAAATAAAATATACAAAACTAAATGATCAAGAATTTACATTGGAATATGAACTCCAAACAGATAAAGAAGATATATCTAAAATAAAAAGATTAAAGCATATTTGCAATAATGCCGCCACGTTTCTAGATGAAAAATACTATAAAGGTATTCACATAAAAACATTCAAGATTCAGAAATAGCCTTATTTTTTGGGATCGCATCCCGAGGGCGGAGTTAGAGAAAATCACCGCTTTTTTCAGCACAACAGCTATAAGGCATTCGGGAGCTAGGAGGGCCGACTCAAGACGAGCCGGTGAAAAACCCGCAACCAAGCCCATCCCATTCGCCTTCAGCCCTGGCCTGAGCAAAGCAAGCAACACTATAATAAGCAGTACCCCCGGTTCCTGAACTCCACGACACTCAGTCCCAATCCAGATCGTGCTCAACTGCAATCAACCCGCGAGTATCTCCTGCATGCTCACCAATTTTAAAATTAGCAATCCCCCCTCCTAAATACGGGAATACCATCTCAGCATCAGTCATCAGACGGATATTCACGAGCCTCGACCGCCCATCCGAAAGTTTTCCTCGCCAACAGTGGCTGAAGCGAGACAAAGGGATGCCGAGTGAGGCTGGAGCTTCTCATTCAGAACCGTGGAATTCTCTTTGGTCAGCTCCAATGATACGGAGAATAGGCACTGGCCACCCTTCCGTCAAGGTCACAACCTCATCTATCATCTTGCTCTCGGCGAACCCACCTTCTTGGGCGGGATCTAGTTCAGAAGCGGGCGGAGGCGGGGGTGTCTCTTCCGATGCCGACGAAAGCTCCAGCTCATCTTTTCCAAAGTGTTCCTTAATCCATCTGCAGAATGAACCGCAGCAACAACAACACCCTACCTCTTCATCGGTTGCACCTTCCAGAAGTGTGCGATTCGACAGGCCCATGCTGCTGGGCCGGAGGGGCTCAATGAGGGTGGACGCTAGACAAGATGATGCTGAGAGGGCAATCTGGGTAGTGCAGGCCGTGAGCGCACTAAGTAAAATCTTTATCATATCTTTTTCCTGTTAATATTATACCTATCAATATTCAAGTTAACATAAAAATTATTAATAAATGGTTAATATTGGTGTGACTAAAGATATTCAGTTTAGGGCAAACCATTAAGAAATAGCAAATTGACTGATTACTTGTTAAAATAGCAGCTAAGATTGGATCTGATTTTTTATAGATGAAAGTTATTATTGCAACTGGCGGAACTGGCGGGCATGTCTTCCCCGGAGTCTGCATTGCGAATGAATTGAGAAAAAACAATGTTTCGATATTATTTGCAACCGACAAAAGAGGAGTAAAGTATTTAGGGGATTGTGCCAATAAAGCAATAATTCAAAAAATCAATACCTCATCGAGATATCTTCTTTATATTTCCCTATTAAAAGAGATCGTTTCTGCGGTAATTTATTTATTAAAAAATCGATATGATTGCGTGATTGGATTTGGAGGATATCCATCTGTTCCATATGTTTTAGCTGCGCAAATTTTAAGAAAAAAAACAATCATTCACGAACAAAACGCAGCCATTGGAAAAGCAAATAAACTTCTGTCTCGCCTTGCCTCAAGAATAATAACTTCATTTGAAAATACTAAAAATTTAAAAAAATCTAACAAGATTATCAATATAGGAACACCAACCAGGTTTGAAAGTATGTATGATTTAGAAGAAGTGCACGAAAATGGAGATTTTACGATATTAGTAATTGGAGGCAGTCAGGGTGCGCAAATATTTTCAAAATTAGTAACACATGCGTTGTGCGATTTAAAAGAAAGTAATATTATGATTTACTCTCAAGTTATCGAACAGGATATCGATTTTGTGAAAAAGCAATTTCAGCAAGCGCAGATAAACCATGAAGTTAAGAGTTTTTTTAATAATATCGATGCTTTATATAAAAAAGCAGATTTAGTTATTGCTCGGGCTGGGGCATCGAGTATATTCGAAATAATAGGATTTAAAAAACCGGCCATTCTTATTCCTTATAAAAAATCAATAAATGGTGATCAAGAAGAAAATGCGAAATTTCTTTTAAAAAACGATGCAGCTATTGTTGTTGACGAATTGAATATAACTAGCTCAGACTTAAAAGAAATGATAAAGAAATTAATTAATAATCCAAAAAAATTAACTACTATGAAAAAAAATCTAGAGAAAATTTACACTTCAAATATAACTAAAAAAGTCGTGAGTGAAATTCTGAATACATTAAAATAAGAAAGGAGATTAAAGTGTTTGAAGTTTGCGATAATAATAAAACAATCCATTTTATCGGAATAGGCGGAATAGGAGTTAGTGGCATTGCTGAGATTTTGCATCATTTAGGTTATATAGTTCAAGGAAGCGATAAAGTTTATACTTCGAATCTAGAACGTTTAGAGAAATTAGGGATGACATTATTTGTTGGGCACGATCCTTCTCATGTCGAAAATTCAGATGTTGTGGTTTATTCATCGGCTATTAAGAGCGATAATGTTGAATTAGTCAAAGCCAGGGAATTGAAGATTCCATGCCTACCTAGGGCAGAAATGCTTTCACAACTTGTTCGGTTTAAGAAATCGATAGTTGTCGCTGGATCTCATGGAAAAACGACTGTAACTTCGATTTGTGCTGCGATGCTTGAAATGGCCGATTTCGACCCCACCGTAATAAACGGAGGAGTTATAAACGCTTATAAAACCAATGCAAAATTAGGCATCGGAAATTGGACAGTAATTGAATCTGATGAATCTGATGGAAGCTTTACTAAGTTTACACCGACAATTGGGATAGTTACCAATATTGATAAAGAACATATAGCTTATTACAATTCATTCGAAAATTTAAAAAATTCTTTTAAAACCTTTTTAAGTAATATCCCTTTTTATGGAGCAGGCATAGTTTGCACTGATGATGAAAATATATATGACATTATAAATAATATGACGGACATAAAAATAATTACATACTCTATAATAAAAGATTCTATGTTTAAAGCAATCAATATAAGAAAAACAGAAGCAGGTTCGACATTCGACGTTGCCATTAATGTGCCAAACAATAACGAAATTATAACAGACATCAATATTCCCTTATTAGGGGAACACAATATTAAAAATTCACTTGCTGCTGTTGCGACTGCATATGAGCTCAAAATAAACACAGAGATAATAAAAGCAACGCTAAACTCTTTCGCAGGAGTTAGAAGAAGATTCACCAAAGTTGGAACTATAAATAAGGTGCCAGTGATCGACGACTATGCTCATCACCCTACTGAAATCAGGGCTCTTTTAGAATCGGCTGGTCAATATTCAAAAGGGAAAATAATTATAATTCATCAGCCTCATAGATTCACAAGACTAAATACTTTATTTATTGAGTTTACAGAATGTTTTGACAAAGCCGATATAGTGCTAATAACTCAAGTTTATAAAGCAGACGATGCAGATTCAGGAAAGATAAACGCAGAAGATCTTTATCAAGCATTGGTAAAAAAAGGTAAAAATGCAATTTTTGCAAAAGATATAGAAAGTATGCAAAATGGTTTAGAAAATATTATAAACATTAACAAGCTAACCAATGCTGATTTAATAATATTTTCGGGCGCAGGAAGCATATCAAAATGGGCGTATGAAATTGTAAAAAATATAGGAGAACCCGCGTGATTATGAAAAAATGGATCTTTATATCAGGAATACTGGCTTGTTCTATATTGTTCTTTTTTTCGGGAACATTAATTGGATATTCCGTCGGCTCTAAAAATATTGAATCTACAGAGATTGAACAAAATAGAAAAAAAAGAACTCCTTCACGTATAAAGGGAACTTTCAGCCCATTAATCGAATCAATTATTCAAAAGCACACATCCCAAATACAATCAAAAATCCGAATGCCCAGCCAATTAGCACTCGAAAAAGCAAACACTATCAAATAGAGTTAATATTTCGAAACCTGCAACAAGGCGGGAGCGCGAGTATGGTATAGATATTATTATACCATACTCGCGCCCTCAGTCTGACAAGGATCACTTCGTTCTCCTCCTTGACAGACAGTCTAGGCTAATCTGTTTCTCTATTCATTAAATCTCTTTCAAAACTAAATACATTCCTCAATTATCTGCCCAAGCAAAGAGTAATCTTTGCATGAGTCCAACGGGGCGCGATTATGATAAATCATAGATTTATCGCAAAATCAAAGATTTTGCCCGAAGT
>JAIRKP010000056.1 GCA_031260085.1 Holosporales bacterium
GGGATGTCAGTCAGCGTTTCAGTCCATGCGCTGAGTTCCGACAGTTGTGACTAAGTTGCTCCGGCGACGTTGGGCCACCACCGAAAGGCCTCCAGGCCAAGAATATGGCAATTGCCCAAGGGACGGCCTGCCATCTTGTGACAGGTTTTAAAATAAAAACCATACAAATCAAGTGCTTGGCGGTGTTTTAGCCGCCTTTGGGCGGCGGGGGCGGCGCGGCTTTTCAGGAATAGAGCCATCCATGGAGAACAAAGCCCTGACCCTGTCGCATTCGTGGACGACCAGGCCGATTCGTATCAAGGTTTTAGCAGGCCGCCCGCCACGATGGCCGTAGGTTTTCTTGACGATTTGCTTCAAAGCCCGTCTAGCCGTATTTTCAATGTCATTGGCTCTTTTTTCCGGTGTAATTCCGGTTTCAGGCTTGAGATATTTGAGTTCGATCACAGCGTGGGTGTCTTTGTCGAGGGCAATTTCCAAGTCAGAGATACCACGGGGTGATGGAAGGTGGGAAAATACTTCCAAATCCCAGCCAACAAACAAGATATGGAAGAGACGTTGATAATCTTTTTCATTCGAAGGGTGCTCATTGTAGATTAGAGAAGAAATAGCATTAGAAAGAATTAATTCAAACTCAGATTCATTATTTGACAAAATTGCGTCAAGAAAACTATCCTTAATCCTATTCGAATGTTTAAGAAATTTTTCAGTGAATAAGCCTTGGTAAAGGGCAGACTGCCAAGCATAAGTGACTTCAAGGTTTGGAAATTTAAGGCCAAACCTTAGTTCATTTTTGAAATCGTACAAATCCTTGTTTAAAGTCAGATAACCGCTCTGAAAAAGTAGTGGCAAGGGGGCAGGTTCATTGACCTCCAAGGTTGTCAAATCTTGAATTTTGAAGAGCAAATTTCTTTCGGATGCTTCGCCTATAGACAAGGTGTCGATGAAAGAACTCGGGTTATTCTTGATTTGATCAGAAAGGTAACTAGACGGGCCAGATTGCACCCAAAAGCCAGAAAAAATTTTGTCAAAAAAGAAACTTTTAATAGATACAGGGTTAAGAACATTAATATTATTAGTAGGATCAAAATTAAAGTTATACCCATCATACCAGTTTATTATTAATTGCTTAAACATATCAATGGTTGTTTTGGTATCTAAACGCTTTTTGTTAATCATTTCTTGGAGAGTTATATCGTAGTACTTACCAAAATATTTATCCATTTCAGAAATTGTGAAACCACATATTGAAGAAAAATAATCGCTAATAGATATATCTTTAAGGTTAGAAGCAGATTGTCCGATAATTGTTCGAGAAATTTGCGTTATACCGGTGACAAAAATAAAAAAAATATCATTATCAAGCGCCTTAATTGATGAATATAAATCACGTAGAGTAGTAATAATATTATCTTTAACTTTAGGAGCTAAATTAAAATCAAGTAATGGTGCATCATATTCATCAATTAAAATAACAACCTCATTATCGAATTTAGAGCATAGTTTAGAAATCAATTCATCCATACAGCTTTTTAGTTCATTAGAATTAATTTTTATTTTATGAATAGTAGCTATTTTTTTAAGCTTTTTAACAATACTTGATGCAAAAATATTACTTGTTCTGAATGGAATTCTAGAAAAATCAAGGCGTATGACTGGAAACTTGTCAAAAGAGTAATCAGATGAGTTTATCCAGAGATTTGAAAATAAATCCCTGCGTCCTGAAAATAAATTATCTAATGTATCAACTAAGAGAGATTTTCCAAAACGTCTTGGGCGGCATAAAAAGGATTTAGGTTGTGATTTGATTAAATTATATATGTGGTCTGTTTTATCAACATAAATATAGTCACCATTAATAATTGTTTCAAATTTAGATGTGCTTGTCGTAAAAAGCGTGTCCATAGAACACCTTATGGTTTTGTGGGTCTGCATAAATAACTAAAAAACAGGCAAAGGTCACCTTGCGGGAACCGACGTCAAAGGACTTGTGTCACAATCAAAAGCAGGCCTCCAAGTCCATGTCCGGTCACAAAATTCTGAGTTTGCTCGGGTAGCCGAGGGGCAAAGCTGCGGAGCGTCGGTCAGCGTTTAAAGCCATTCGCTGAGGCCAGACGGTTGCGACTAAGTTGCCTCTGCGACGTTGGCCTACCATTGTAAGAATCCCAGGCCAAGAATATAGCAATTGCTCACAGGGACAGCCTGCCATCTTGCGACAGTGTTTAAGCCAAAGACCATAAAAATCAAGTGTTTGGCGGTGTTTTAGCCGCCTTTGGGCGGCGGGGGCGGCGCGGCTTTTCAGGAATAGAGCCATCCATGGAGAACATAGCCCTGACCTTGTCGCACTCGTGGACGACCAAGCCGATTCTTATCAAGGTTTTAGCAGGCCGCCCGCCACGATGGCCGTAGGCTTTCTTGACGATTTGCCTCAAGGCCCGCCTAGCTGTATTTTCGACGTCTTTGGCTCGTTTTTCCGGTGTAATTCCGGTTTCAGGCTTGAGATATTTGAGTTCGATCACAGCGTGGGTGTCTTCGTCGAGGGCAATTTCCAAGTCAGAGATGCCATAAGGAGATGGAATATGAGAAAAAACTTCCAAGTCCCAGCCTACAAACAAAATATGTAAGACACGTTGATATTCTTCTTCATTCGAAGGTTCCTCGTTGAAAGCCAGAGAAGAAATGGCATTAGAAATAATACTCTCGAAGTCAGATTCATTATTGAGTAAGATTGATTTTATAAAATTAGTTCTTGTATTTTTTGAATTTTTCATAAATTTGGCAGTAAATAAACCTTGATAAAGAGCAGATTGCCAAGCATAAGTGACTTCAATGTTTGGAAATTTAAGGGCGTAAGTGAGTTCATTGTTAAATTCATAAGACATTTTGTTTAAAGTTAGATAACCTGTCTGAAAAAGTAGTGGCAAGGGGGCAGGGTCATGTAGATCCAAAGTGGTTAAATCTTGCCTTTTGAAAAACAAGCAACTCTTAGAAGCTTGGCCTATCGACAAGGCCTTGAAGAAAGAAGTTGGATTTTTCTTGATTTGCTCAGAAAGGTATCTCGGAGGACCCGTTTGAACCCAATAGGAAGTTAAAATATTTTCAGAAAAAAAGTTATTGATAGAAACTGGATTAACTACATTTATTTTGTTGTTGGGATTAAGATTAAAATTATAGCCATCAAACCAGTTTAACATTGTTTTTCTAAAATCATTTATATCTGCATCAGGGGTCATTTGATTGCTTTTAATTAAATTTTTTAATAATTTTTTGTAATATTTAGAAAAGTATAAATCCATTTCTGCAATAGTAAAACCACAAATAGAAGAAAATTCTTCACTAATAGATATATCTTTCAGGTTAGAATTTGATTGACCTATGGCGGTACGAACAATTTGAGTTATACCTGTAACAAAAACGAAGCGAATTTGATTGCCTAATGCTTTAATAACCTTATAAAAATTATGTAATATATTTTTTAGCCTATTTATAAGTTCATAATCTGTGCCAGGCTCGATTAATGGTGCATCATATTCATCAATTAAAATGACAATTTTTTTGTTAAATTTTAAATTAAGTTGTTCTATTAAATCACTTAAAGTAAATTGTAATCCATTATCAGAGAGTTGTATTCCAAACTTATAGGCTATGTTTTGTAACTGTTTGATAATAGTAGAAGTAAATTTACCTTCATCATTGTTTGGAAATACTGAAAAGTCAAGCCTTATAACAGGGAATTCATCAAAAGAATAATCTGATGAGCCAATCCATAAATTTGAGAAAAGCTCTTTACGGCCAGAAAATAACTTATCCATCGTGTCTATCAGAAGAGATTTACCAAAACGTCTTGGTCGACACAAAAAAACATTACTAAATTTTGTTACTAAATTATGTATATACTTAGTTTTATCTACATATATATAGCGTCCTTTAATAATTGATTCAAAATCAGAAGTGTCTACAGGGAATAGTTCAAGCATAATAATTTTCCAAAAATAGAGATAACATGAAAACTATTAATGATAACAATAAATCAATAAACAAATAGTTGAAATATTGAATTTTTTCTAATACAATTTCTTAGATAAAATAATACGGCTTTTCAACACATTCTGGCGGCTTGGCCAAGAATGCGGCCTCATAATCTTATTTGGGCGGCGGAGGATCTCCGTAGAGCGTGCTGGCCACGAAGCCGAGC
>JAIRKP010000092.1 GCA_031260085.1 Holosporales bacterium
TTTGTTAGTCGTTAACCAACAAAATACCAGATTACTGCCAGATAATCAAAAATCTCTGCTTGCTAAGCTCGTAGAGATTTTTGATCGTCTTATCTTCAGATTAAATTTTTAATTCGCGAAGGAAAAATAATGAAAAAGATTACAATCGCATGTATAATAACCAGTCTGTTAGCGTTTAATGCATCGGCGGCCGAGAATGCAATATCGCCGTATATATCCGCAAGGGTAGGAATCGGCACCGGTGATTCATACGCTTATATGCCAAAATCTTTAGGGTATGGATTCATGGGTGCAGTTGGTGCACAGTATAATAATCTTGAAGGTATAAATTTACGACTTGAACTTGAATATTCCAATTTTAAATTTAAGGATTCTGATAGCTATAATGATCCCCCTTTTGATAAATATGAAGCATCGTATAATCTTGATCATGCGCTATATCTTACAAACTTTTATTTGGAAGTATTTAAAGATTATAAAATAAAACTATATGCCAGTATTGCTCTTGGATTAGCGAGCTTCAAAGAAGACCTTTCTGACAGTACGTATTTTTATGGGACTGATGTTACTATCTTATCTAATAAAAAGCGTGTTGGCTCTTCATTCGCGGGAGGATTAGCTACGGGGATAAGTTTCAATATTACAAATAATCTGGCAAGTGACGTTGGCGGGCGTTGCATAGAATTTGGCGGAAATAACAAGATAAGAACCTGCAATGCTACTTTCGGAATCCGTTATAATTTTTAACACAATAGAAAATACAAAATTTGCTTAAAAAACTATTTTTGTTAATAGGAATTGTGATAACCGCTGAAAAAACGATAAAATCAAATATAAAATTTGGTGAATAAGCCTAAACAACCGAATTCTAATAGATAAAAATTGGAGCAGAAAAATGAAGAAATTTATAACTGCAATCATGATGCTTGTATTTTCAAATCACTTAATAGCATCCGACTTATCCTCGTATGTTTCAATAAAGGGATCATTAGGTTTCCCAGCTTCTGACAAATATTATCCTAATCCAATTGGATATGGTGTAACGGGTGCTTTGGGACTGAATCTTAAAGTTAAAGATACCTATATGCGTACTGAATTTGAATTTTCTGCGTTATCATACAAGAAGGCGGAAAATAAAGATGATCAGCTGTTTGAAAAATATAATTCTTTGTATGGGCTCAGTACAAATTTATATATGTTTAATTTATATGCAGATCTGTTAAAAAAAGATAGTCTAGGATTATACATTGGTGCCGGAATAGGATTAGTAGGTTTTAAGGAAATCTTTTCTGATAATCTATATTTTTACGGAACAGATATAAATGTCCCAAGCGAATTTAGGCGGACAAAATCCGCTTTTGTATATGGGATTGGAATTGGTATATACTTTGATATTACGAAAAATCTAATCGGAGATACTGGGGTAAGGTGTGTTAATATTGCGATCAATGATAAGATTATTATTTGCGATGCTACTTTTGGCTTAAGGTATGCATTCTAATAAAAATGAATAATTTGCGTTTAGGACCTGAATTTAACCCTGACCACGGGATTGTTGACATACGGCGATCTGACGGATAATGACGACAGCGACCACCGCCAAACGCATGGGCAAGTGTTGTTATGTCTGGGGCATTCATTGCCGCAGAACAGACCTTTATATATGAAACTCATTACACACCTGTATTAAATATTGTCGAACAATATGATCCAAACTTCTCAAACAGAGCAATTGAAGTACAACAAGCACTATGGTCTCAAGCTGTTCAGCTTGGATTGCCGTTGAACAGAATATTTTTTAATCGATTTTCTCAAATGACCAATATTTCTAATTTAAGCGATATTGAGTTGATTACTGCATTATATGAGTATAAACTTAATAGTGTGGACTCCTATTTTAGAAGTTCTACTGAAAAAGTTAGAGAATCAATACGGGATAGATACATTCGTGAAATGAATGATATATTACAACGACTAGGGGGCTTATAATATGAAAAGCACATTTGTATTTTTAGTCTTATTATCAATGATAGGTACGTTATCTTCTTGTGTAAATACTAACAACGAATTATATAATTGCTATGCTGTATCGTATGTTGCGGAATTTGGAACTTTTATAACTATTCCTATCTCAGAAAATACTAAGAAAAAAGAATCTGAAGCGATTATAAAAAAAGAAATAGAAAATTCTGTAAAGAGTACTGAAAATCAAAAATTTGTAAAAACTATTCAACTGTCTGAAAATTCAACTGAAACATTAGGATCTGGTTTGATTAGATATTTTTGTTTTCCTAGCGAAGTAGACAACGATAAGAATAATAAATCTGTGTCAGATTTTATAAACGGCTTAGATAATGAGCCACAGCATGAAAAAATAAATTCCATATTTCCGTTGTAAATATTGATAAGGTTAAAAATAATTTAAAAATGCTGATTACCCATTAGAACATGATCAAAAAGAAGAAAAAAACTGAATAAACATTTAGACAAAGAAATATTTAATTATATAATATGTAAGTAAAATAAAAGAATTATTTCATTCGTTTCGTTATTATCCTGATGCGATAAGCGCGGGGATTACAGACGGGCATGACAGCGGTGGCAGGACTTGGACAGATAACCAGGCCACGGTTATAGGCAGCAACAGCGTAAGCATAAATGTAAAGGATAAGACGGATAACAAAGGAGCGGTTGTTGCGAATGCGACAAAGGATGAGAATGGAGATTGGGTAGATGGTGGGAATTTGAGCTTAACCACAGGAGAGTT
>JAIRKP010000019.1 GCA_031260085.1 Holosporales bacterium
GGTATAATAATTATACCATACTCGCGCCATCAGTCTATCAAGGATCACTTCGTTCTCCTCCTTGACAGACTATAAGCTGATATGATTAAGAAAGTCTATGTTTCCACGCAATCTTTCAATCTTCGCGCTTGCAAAGATTCCACGATTATTATGCAAAATAGTAATAATGAGAATTAACTGAAAACTAAGTAGAGTATTAAGGTTATGGTCAGATATCCAATTAGAGTCACCGAAAAGCCGAAGCTTTGCGGTGACTACGCAGGGGGCGCGATTATCCGAAGAACCTTCGGGCAAAATCGTCTCGGACGAATTTGCGATAAATCTTTGATTTATCATAATCGCGCCCCCTGCGGGCGGTATGTTGAAAATCTTGGATTTCAACATATCCGCAATCTGTTTACTCCCACGCCGTGAGATAGGGTTAAAGTCCATGCCTCTGAATTCTAATATTCATATGTTTAATCTGTTTTTTTAGTTAAGAGGGAATTCATAACGTGGTAGTATAATATGGTGTGTGGCAGAAAAAGTTCTCATAGTATAACGCCTACAATATCATGTATTCTTCTGTACTAAATACATGTTGGAGGTATATAAGAAATTCAGAATTTGTTATAGAGTGCAGATACTTTTTATACTCTTTGCCTACTCTAAATAATAGCGGGTAATGCGTTAACTCTAGTCTTATTTAGTTAAGATATTTTAAAATTTGTAAACGGGCCGTCGGTGCTGCCAGAGATGAATTGTTTGACATAAGGATTGTCGGTGTTTGTCAATTCTTTATTATCTCCTTCCCATATTATTTTCCCATTATGCAGCAAGCCAACTCTGTCGCTTATATGTTTTAAACTATTGATGTCATGTGTTATAGACATTGCGGATATGCCCATATCTTTAGTGCATTTGACAATCAGTTCGTTTATAGTACCACTCGTTATAGGGTCAAGACCTGTGGTTGGTTCATCAAAAAATATAATGTCGGGATCCGTGGCAATGGCGCGGGCTAAGGCTACTCTTTTCTGCATTCCGCCAGATAGTTCAGAGGGAAAAAGGTTAGAGACTGAGTCATCTAAATTCACGGCAGCTAGTTTCTCAATTGCTATTTTATATGCTGATTTAGTTGAGATTCCATAGCCATAGATCAAACCAAATGAAACATTATCTATAACATTTAAGCTATCAAAAAGAGCGCCTCCTTGGTATAAGACTCCACATTTCAATAAAGTTTTAAACATTTCTTTTTGAGGAATTTGAGATACTTCTTTGCCGTTGATTTTTATGGAACCAGAGTCGTATGTTAAAAGTCTTATAATGCATTTTATTAAAACAGATTTGCCGGTTCCAGAGCCACCTATGACAACGTATGATTCCCCTTTCGAAATATTTAAGGATATTCCATCCAAAACCGTTTTATTTCCGAATGATTTCTTTAAATCTTTTATTTCGATAATTAAACTCATAATACACCTAATTAAAATAAAACGAATGTCAATATACAATCCAAGAATAAAATTAGGATAGATGACGCAACAACAGAGTTAGTAGTGGCCCTGCCAACGCCTTCTGCGCCTCTTTTGGAAAAATACCCATGATAACATCCCATAATGCAAACGATAAGCCCAAATGCGGCTCCTTTGATTAAGCCAGATACGATGTCCCAAGCCGCCATTGAAGAGAAAGTATTATGAATATAATTAGCGGCATTGAAATCAAGATAATAAACTCCAATTAAATATCCTCCTAAAATTCCTATAACGTCATCAATAAAAACCAAAAACGGCAATAACACAGTCCCTGCTATGATGCGAGGGAAAACTAAATATTTATAAGAATTAACGGATAATGTAGTTATAGCATCAATTTGCTCTGTAACCTTCATAGTTCCAATTTCAGCAGTCATCGAAGCGCCGAGTCTTCCGGCAACCATCAAAGCCGTCAAAACAGGGCCAATCTCTCTTGTCATCGCAATCATAACAACCGAAGGAATTCCATTTTCAGCAGTAAATTGAGCAAACCCGGCATAGCATTGAAGTGCCATTGCCATCCCTGTGAAAATAGCCGTCATCCCAACAACTGGTAAAGAAAAATATCCTATTTGAATCGACTGATTAATGATTTGTTTCCAATAATAAGGCGGGCAAAATCCAGAACGGAAGGCTTTAGATAAGAAAATAGAAATACTTCCAATAGCCATTAAAAACGATATGAACAATTTTCCAATTTTTTCTAAAAATCTAATAATACCCATAACAATAAATTACAAATATCTAATAACAATATACTACAACAAGTTCTAGTGTTTATCAAATTAGTTAAGAATTTCATCATCATGTGAAAACACAAGTTACACATTCAAGTAGAAAAAGTTCTTACTTTTAATATAATTCTTTTGCATCCATTCCTATCATAATCTATCGGATATAATCCTGAACATCTTAATCTTTGCTAAAACGTGCTCAACCTTAACCCTAAATCTTGACAACCCCATATTGTACTCCTTTCCCTCCTCAGAAAGCTCTCTCTTCCTGGGTTTCTTGGATGGGAACTCTGCTTCTTTGTGAATGTTCTGTGATAAGAGACTCTAACTCATCAAAGACTTGGGACATCAAGCTCAAACGGTACTCCTATAAACCTCTGAGTAATGTAATACCTATAATATATAAGCAAAAGCAAAAGCAAAATCAAGACCATGCTCCTTATGTCATGCTTGTGAAATCTTCCTGGGCGCTTGTACTTGCCGATGATCTTCTTGTATGAATCCACACTCAACCTTGTGAATCAACGTCTCAAACTCACTAAGATTGACTCCGAAGATATTATTGAACAACCTTGGGCACTTCACGAAAAACTGGTAGTTAATCATTTTCTTTGCTTTTGAAAATTCATATCACACCACTTTACTCAGAGTTCTAGGCAATTGGCTACTTTTACAACTGGGATATTTTTAGAGGCTGTCTAGGTTCAAAGTTATGAGAGGATATCAGATGTTAAGCATAACGTTTCGGAGACTCTTGTTTTGAGAGGTGTTACGAAAAAAATTTTTAATCGCAATCCTGTTGTGTGTTGCTGTTGGATATGTTAGAAATATCCTATTGGTCACTGGTGCCTGTTCAGATAGACCGCAATACAATGGACTTACGATACATGGCAAGAACGTCAAGAACAGGCCGTAGACGAAGGAACGATAAACAGTATATTAAACGATCCAGACAATCATCTAAAAGTCAATATAAAAAAGATAAGTATCTCCCTGATTTTGATTGTTTTGGCATGCTTGAATCATATGTTGAAAAAATTGCTAGTTATCTCTAGCGTTCCAATGGATTGGTTATTTGA
>JAIRKP010000064.1 GCA_031260085.1 Holosporales bacterium
TTTTGAAATTCTTCTAAATTAGAACCAAAAGCTTCTTCAAAAAATGTTTTTCCACGTCCAATCTTACCTTTAGTAGAATTCAATACTGCTTGTACAGCTCGAATATACTTGCGATTCCAATGTGTACCGATATATTCTCTATTTCGGAAATACATCTGGTCTTTTATAGGATGGTACTTCATTGGAAAAGAATATATAGAAACTCCTTGATCTTGAAACTTTTCACAAAGTTCAAGATTAAGATTGAGGCGTTGCCACAGTTCTTTAGGTTCATCATTAAAATTGTACAACATATAATTAGAAAGATGTTTGATACCAGCTTTAACAGCACATTCTACAGCGTACTCATATACTTTATGCGATCTCCAATTATCAAAAGCAATCCGCAGAGGCCGAATATTGATCTCTGCCAATTTCTTCATGTTTTCCGGTGTAATAAGACGGGCGTCTACACCTTGATTAAAATCAATATGGCGAGTGAGACGACGATGTTGTATTGGTAGGGTTTGCATATATATAGGACGAAAGATCTGGTCAAGCCTTATAACGTTATCCGGTTCTAAAGTATACACACTAAGACAATTAAAACGTTCACGCTCGAGATATAGTTTCCCTTGAGTTTTAGGATCAAGTAATGACATTGTTTGTTCATAGACGTCAAATATAACGCGAAGCATGGCACGAATGTTATACCTTTTCTTTAAATTATCAAAAGCTACATTATACCGATCTGTAGGAGTATATTTTGCTCCTCTCTTAAACCCAACTGCCTTGATTTCGTCAATGATATCATTAAAATATTTTGATGCAAGGACATTATTGTCCATAAGAAGCAGATCTTTTTTTTCACCGAATTTACGCCTTGTTTGTTTTATTTGATTTTTAATACTTATAAAAGCATGATATTTTGGCTCTATCGTAGGTACCGCACAAAAATTACATTTCCGTATACAACCTCTAGTAGAGTATGCAAAGTATGCGTCTGCAGAGGGATATTTGTAATCTACTTCGTCCAAAATCGAGTAGTCAAGTGGAAGTTCATCAATGATTGTCTGATCACCTTTCTCAAGAATTCCAGGTTTATCCAAAAGCCCAACATGCGGCTTAATTCCCGTTTCTCTTTCAATATATTCAGGCACAATACTGGCGGCAATACCACCAACAAATATGGACTCTTTATTCTTACAAAGTTTCTTTGCAAAATTAATAGTCTCAATGGTCTCTTGCCAATAAAATGTAAATAGTGTAGTAACACAGACAATATCGAACTTAGGGTATATTTCATTTTTTAAACGAGTACGATAATCTTTAAGGGTATCTAGTTTAAAAGGATCGTTAAAACAGATGCCATTTAAAAGATCGTTTTTTCCTTGTTTAATATATTCAATCAATTCTGGCGTATGGAGTTTAAGATGAATTTCCGGATATATACTTAGAAATTCTTCAATAAGAAGAGAAGTTACAAAATTTCGCAGTTCACCTTTGAAAAATCGTACATCATCTTTTTTTTTACGATAATACGTCGAGAGTTTCATCAAGCCCATAGGGGGATACTTGTTATTATAATTCGGTTCAAGCAAGAGGACTTTCCGCTTCATTTCAGCTCATTGATGATTTTTTCGACAATAATATCATATGTATCTTTATCCGTATTTTGTCGGATAATCGAGAAAATTTTATTTAAAAGCTTAAGAAGAGATCTGTCCTTTTGCGGGAGTTTTTGACGAAGCCATGCAAGTGGGTCAGTTTTTGTGTCCGGTTGAGTAGGGAGAGATTTAATTTTTATTGTGTCTTTCTGAGATTTTGTTATCCGCGCAAGGACCTTGGCGGCTGCACTATCATCAGCAACAGTCTTATTCTTTACCTTCTGAACTTTAGCTTTGGCTTCTTTTTGTGCTTTCTCGACTTCCTCCAATGCAGAAGCTTTTTCTTCCTTACCAGAAAAATGACCCTTCTTTTCCATCTCAGTAAAATAAATAGCCTTTTTATTCGCATTTTCAAGCGCTTTTATAACGCTATTGGCCTCTGATCCAAGACGATATAATATGTGAAGTTCGTTAAATACATCACGAAGTTGTTTTTCAAATTCAACCCGTGTCGGATTCTCATTGAAATAATCACGCTGTGAATTCGGAATTAATTCTTGTGATACCGCAAATATCTCACCTACAAAGTAGTTGTTGCCGCGCTCTTCTTTAAATAGCTTTTGCAAAGTGTCTTCCGTGCCGATCTGAATATTTTCTTTTCGCAAACGGATACCACGCATTGGATTCATCTTTGCTGGAATTGCTTTTTTAAATTGAGAAAGGCCGATCCACATCCAGCCAAGAATTATGCCGTGATCGTCAAGTAAATCATAGAATTGCACATCAAATATATCATCATTCTTTTTGCCGCTGGCCTCTTTAATGTCGGTGACATATTTCTTAAAAAGTGGTTGTGCATTCAATGTTATATGGTACTCATCGATAATGACACCAAGTTCCTTTGCGTGTGCATAAACTTTATCCCGATAATAAAATGTGTTTTGATAGGGAACCGGTGCAACAAAAGACAGATAATCCCTGATTTCTTCAGCATTTAGCAATGAAGTATTCTCTGGATTGACATTGAAAAGTTCCACACGGAAATAATGCGCAGAAGCATCTTCGGCTTCAGT
>JAIRKP010000095.1 GCA_031260085.1 Holosporales bacterium
ACAAACAGAGATGAAAGTTGCAAATTGCCCGAAATAGTGCAAATAGAGCGGGTAGTTCCTTATCACAAAGTTAAGGAAGGAGATACTGTTGGTTCGATTGCACAAAAATATAAAATGAAAAGAGCTGAGTTAATAAAATTGAATAATTTACATCCGCCTTATCAATTGTATAATGGCCAGAAATTAGTCGTGAATTTGAAAGTAGAAAATGTCGATCAAGATGAATCTGACATAACAGTGACTGATGCATCTAATCAAATGCCAGCAGACGGTAAGCCTTTAAACGTAACTAAAGACGAAATTGCAGAAGAATCAGTCAAAACAATAGATGATATAAAAGAAACTCCTAAAGTTGTTCCTGTTAAAAAAGAACCAGAATACATTTGGCCAATAGAAAATGGCAATCAAAAAATTTCAAAAAAATTTGGAGAAGATGGCGTTGAAGGAGGAATAACAATTGACGCCTCTGCGGGAACTCCTGTCAAAGCTATTGCCGATGGGATTGTTATAATATCAGGCGTACCTTCTGGAGAAGCTGCGGCGTATGGTATAACCGTCGCTATAAAACATCCCAATAAAAAGAAAATGTCGATTTACTCATATTTAAAAGAAGCTACCGTTGAAATACACAAAACCGTCCGCAAGGGAGATATAATAGGAAAAGTTGGAAAAAGCGGAACTAGAGCTGAAAAACCGCAACTTTATTTTGAAATAAGCGATTTTTCAGGAAAAGGAAGAAGATCGATTGACCCCGAAAAATTACTTTCAGAATAAGTGTAAACTTGTTAAAATATTGGAAGTTTAATAATTTTTAGTTAGAGATTATGTTAATTTTTATAAGTAATGCGTTGGCAGATGGGGCTCCATCCTCGCAAGCAGCGGGAGGGCTGATATCTTTCCTTCCTGTGATTGCTTTCATCGCTATATTGTATTTTTTATTAATAAGACCACAACAGAAAAAAGCAAAACAACATCAAGCTCTTGTTGCGGCAATAAAAAAAGGAGACAAAGTTGTAACAAACAGCGGGATCATAGCTACTGTTGTGAAAATGATAAGTGATCAGGAAGTCATGCTGGAAATAGCAGATGGAGTTTACTGTAAGTTTATTAAATCAACAATAGCAAGCGTTCTTAATAAAAATGGCGAAGCTTCGCCTAATTCTGATTCTAATAAAGAAAAACTGGCAAGTAATTTGGAAAAGAAAAAAGAAAAATAAATATTTTGCAAAAGGAGAAGTTCGATGTTGGTTGTCTCTAAGTTTAGAGTTTTTACGACTCTTATTATTTGTCTGTTCGGGCTGATTTTTTCTTTTCCTTCTCTTATTGATCAAAAGACATATGATAAGTTACCTCGTTTTTTGCAAAATACAGTGAATCTTGGATTAGAACTGAGGGGGGGATCTCATATTCAGCTTGAAGTCGATATTAAGTCAGTTGAACGGGGGCATCAAGAAAATATCATCGATGAAGCAAGAAAACAATTAAGAAAACAGAACATACCATACAACAGAATTTTCGTTCAACAAAAGAACGAGGGATCAGTTATTATGATCTCTTTGAAAAATCCTGAAGATGCAACTGCAGTTCAGAAAATCTTAACTAAAATTGAATCGGAATTAGAGATTGAAATAAATGGCGCTGAAATAAACGCTGTGATTTCTAAATCATTTTTGGAAAATTTTTCTAAAAGAATAGTAGGCGAATCAATAGAAGTCATAAGACACAGAATAGACGAATCCGGGACAAAAGAACCAAACATACTGCGTCAGGGAACTGATAGGATTATTGTTCAGCTCCCAGGTGTTGAAGATCCGGCCGAAATAAAAAGGTTATTAGGAAAAACCGCGCTTTTAACGTTCCATGGAGTTGACGAAGAGCTGGAAAGCATTCCAGTTCAAGAAGGAGATAAAGTTACTCTCCCAACCAAGCCGGGGGTGATGTATTTGCCTGAAGAAAGAACAAAGGGAGTTACCATTTATGTTCCGATCAAAAAGCAAATAGCGTTGACAGGAAAATCTTTAGTGGATGCTCAGATGAATATTGAGCCTGAATCTGGTAAGCCTTGCGTTTCTATTAAATTCGATTCAATTGAGGGATCCAAAAAAATTGCAGAGCTTTCTCAAAAATATTTACATAAACAATTCGCGATGGTTTTGGATGGGAAAGTGTTGAGTGCTCCCGTTTTTCAAGCAGTAATTAATAATGGCGCCGCTCAAATTACAGGTTCTTTCACAATGGAAGAAGCAAATGAGTTAGCTTTATTGCTCCGCGCTGGCTCTCTCCCAGCGCCACTCAATGTTGTTGAAGAACGGAGCGTTGGCCCCAGCCTTGGAGCAGATTCGATAGTCGCTGGGAAAAACGCAACTATATTTGCATTCATTTTGGTTTCTTTGTTTATGATTTTATCTTATGGGAAATTTGGAGCATTCTCCGTTGTCTCTCTTTTTTGCAATATAATGCTTCTGTTCGCTTGCCTAACATTGCTTGGCGCGACGCTGACGCTGCCTGGGATTGCTGGCATTGCCTTGACCATAGGGATGGCCGTTGACTCAAATGTTTTAATATATGAGAGAATACGAGAAGAAATTCGCTTAGGAATACGAGCTACGTTAGCAATTGCTCAAGGCTATAAAATGGCAATGATGACTATTATAGATTCAAACTTAACAACGCTCGTCGGAGCTATTGTCCTTTATGAATTTGGATCTGGCCCTATAAAAGGCTTCGCTGTAACCTTGGCTCTCGGAACTGTTATTTCATTGTTCACAACATTTTCGTTAACGAAATCAATAATAGCAATATGGCTCAAAAAGAATCATCGAAAAAAAATTATTATATAGAGAAAGGACCTGCGCAAAATGTTTCGATTACATTTAATCCCATATGGAACAAAAATTGATATTGTCGCAAAAAGCAAATACTTATTATCTTTAGCATTGGTTATAGTTGTCGTTTGTCTATCATTTATAACATTTAAAGGATTAAATTACGGCATAGATTTCAAGGGAGGGTATATCTTTGAAGTTGAAATGTTAAATGAACCTAACATTCCAGATCTTAGAAAAAAACTAGAGAATATAGGCCTTGGAGAAGTTGCAATTCAACAATTCGGCGGGCCGAAGGATTTAATGATAAAGCTCGAAAAACCTGAAGAGGGAGAAAACCAAACAACAGCTATCAAGAAAATTAAAGATACATTAGGAGCGGAAGTTCAATACAAACGAGTTGAAACTGTTGGACCAAAAGTCGGGAGTGAGCTTGTTTCGAATGCTATAAAAGCCGTCTCATTTGCGATTATAGCTATGCTTATATACATAGCCATCAGATTTGAGTGGCAATTTGGAATTTGCGCCATCGCCGCCCTTTTGCACGATTGCGCTATTATATTTGGTATGTTTTCGATATTTCCAATGGAATTTAGCGAAACATCTATTACGGCTGTTCTCTTAACAGCAAGCTATTCAATAAACGATACCGTAGTTATATTCGATCGCATTAGAGAAAATCTCAGGAGATATAAAAAATTGCAACTGAGCGATCTTATAAATCTAAGCTTGAATGAAACGCTATCAAGAACAACATTAACCGCAACCACGACACTTTTGGCTGTTTTGGCGTTATATATTTTTGGAGGGAAAGTTATTGCGTCTTTTGCTTTTCCCATCATAGTCGGAATCATTGTTGGAACTTTTTCATCAATATTCGTTGCATCGCCGCTTTTGGTATTTTTAAGACTCAACAGAGATAAATTTAACCAAAATAAAAAGGATGAAAAGGTTACAGCGAACATAGGATGATTATGAAAAAAAGCATAAAGAAGATCACTGTTTTAATGGGTGGGTGGTCTCATGAGCGTGAGGTTTCTTTAGAATCTGGCGAATGTGTTTCCGGGATTTTAAAAAAGATGGACTATGAAGTATTTAAATTAGATGTAAAAAAAGATTTAAAATATATAACGGAAGAATTATATAAATCAGATCCCGATTTCGTATTTAATTTACTCCATGGAGCTGGAGGAGAAGATGGAATAATACAAGGAATTCTTGAAATCTTTGGCAGGCCCTATAGCAACAGCTCAGTTCTCTCCTCTTCGATTTGTTTTAATAAAGCTATATGCAAACAACTGGCCAAAATAAGCGGAGTTAACGTTATAGGTGGGTTTGAAATAAATCAAAATGAAATACAAAAACTTGGTACGGAAATTCCAATACGTTATCCATTCGTAGTCAAGCCAACTGCAAATGGCTCAAGCTTTGGTGTATTTTTAATTTTCAATGAAGCCGATTTAGAAAGACTAAAAAATACCGAATGGATCTGGGGTGCGGACGTTCTTGTCGAGGATTATATAGCTGGGCGGGAATTCACTGTTCTTGTTATCGAGGGCCAAGCAATAGGAACAGTGGAAATAACTTATAAAAACCAATTCTACGATTATCAAAGTAAATATGAAATTGGTGGCTCTTCGCATATCTCACGTTTTGAATTAGCTCAAGAGTCAACCAAAGACATGTATACGATGGCCGAGAAAGTCTATAAAGTTTGCAAATGCAAAGGGATTGCAAGAGCGGATTTTAGATATGATAATGAAAAAATATACTTTATGGAAATGAATACCCAGCCAGGCATGACCGAGCTTTCTCTTGTCCCCGATATCGCTCGATTAAATAACATATCCCTCGAAGAGTTATTAGATCTGTCTATTTGTGTTGCACCCTAAAAGCAACTGCTTTTAGGGTATCCCGGAGCGCGAGTATGGTATAAATATTATACCATACTCGCGCCCACAGGCTGTCAAGGATCACTTCGTTCTCCTCCGTGACCGTATACGTAGGTTAATTTAATACTCCAAGTTTGTTGTACAAGACT
>JAIRKP010000084.1 GCA_031260085.1 Holosporales bacterium
AAAACAATTCGAAAACTTCGTCAGTTGGAGCTCTGCCAGATGCTCCCATGCAAAATCGCGAACTTCCAATCTCTTTAGCTTTCCGGGCAGCCGCTAAGATAGTCTCCATGTCCGTTATCATCTGTTTCGGTAATTTTGTTTTGTTGCGCAATGACTGAGCACAATAAGCGCAATCTTCAGAACACCCTCCTGTTTGAATGCTTAATAAAGTATTCAATTGAATTTTAGTTGCGTCGAAATTTTCTTTATAAATTGTATGCGCGCGATATAGCAAAGCTAAAAACGGAGTATAAAAAATATCCTTAGCGTCTTCGAATGTAACCATGTATTTTTAACATTTATTATGCATAACCTAGAAGGTATATTTATTATAATACCTAGTCAATAAAAATTTAGACTTCTTAACAAAACCTGCAGTGATAAAGTAATGAGTATTAGCGGAATTGAAAATCCTTGATTTTCAATTCCGCCCACAGGGCGCGATTATGCTAAATCCCTGATTTAGCGCAAAATCAAAGATTTTGCCCGAATTTTCTTCGGACAATTGAGCCCACAAGAGGTATCAGGGAATCTTTGAATTTTTGATACTGCAACCAAATTAGCAATATTTTGATAAATTTTAGAAGACTATAAGGTAATAATATTTCAATTGTTCCACGTGGAACATATGGATAAGGACAATATCTGAATACCTTGTTAAACATGCCGTCTGTCAAGGAACGCTTCGATCTCCTCCTTGACAGACAATAAAGGCTAATATGTTTCTCTTAAACGACTTCTTTCTAAAAAGTTGCCAATGCAAAGATTTCTCTTCGCATTAGCCCCCGGGACTCGAAAAACTATAGCTTGTTAGGCAATATTCCCCTTTGGGGCCCCAGGTGAGTTTATGGAAAATTTACAATGATTTTCAACACTCTGTGGAACATTTTCATAACGTGCTTTCATAAGATATAAAGTATTACTATTTGTCAAACGAGTCGTATTAGTGTTCATGTTGTGTGGCAAAGCTTTAATTTATCATACTCGCGCCCTGTGGAAGTCTCTATAAAGGCTAGTCTTTATGAGATTCAAGATAGCATTTGATAGAACCTAATATTAGGCCTCATTTTGCCTGAGAAAGGGTTCTTAATTCTTATGTCTCAGAAAAGTTTAACCTATAGTTCTATGAGATCTGTTAAGGATTTTCAATACTCCTAAAATATATATTCCCCTTGGAAAATTATCATGCTATATTGCAAGATGAATTTTAAACTACTGTTGAAACCTTACACCCATGGCGGGCTCGGTTTATAATAGACTTCTTTCGAAATGAATTCCCACTCGACTAAAGCCGAGAGGGCCAAATAACGCTTACAAATCTGTATTAACATTTCCAATAGTAACTACAAAGTGTCCTCTAGCTCAAACATGTTTCAATAATATCTTTTCCTTAATGTTTCATATTATACTAAGGTGAGGGCTGTCATACTATACCACGTGATGGAAGTAAAATAAGTCTGTCAAGGAGGAGAACGAAGTGATCCTTGACAGACGTATGGCGCGAGTATGGTATAATATCTATACCATACTCGCGCCTGGGATAAATCTAGCCTATTCGAAAAAGGCATGATGTATTTCGTTTACTAAAAGTTCAGTTTGTTGAAATGGAATAATTAATGAAATCGAAATATCAGAGAAAGAAATCGATTTTAGTTTTATTCTTTTCGTATTAATAATGCTTAAAATCTTTTTGAATATAGATTGATCTGTTTTAACTCCATCTCCAACAATAGAAACGACACCTATATCATTATCAACATCGAAAGTTATTTTTTCATTTTCTAATATTAATTTCAAATCTCCTAAATATGGCTTTTGTATTAAAAAGGAAATCAGATTTTCAGATACTGATATCAAATCTAACTTTATATTATTATCATACAACATTTCAAAAATCTGGATTTGGTTCGCTTCTCCAAAAATTTTAATCATGCAAGAACTCATATTATGAGCTATTCCTGCTATCTTTTTAACTTTTGGAATATAAACTGTTTCACTCGTCACTATTGTTTCTCCTGTTTCTGAAAAGCTTGATAAAACTCTCAACTTAACATTGCATTGCTTCGCAATTAAAACCGACCTAGATTGTAAAACCCTTGCACCGCAAGAAGCTAACTCGAGCATTTCATTGTATGATATTTTCTCTATTCTTTTAGAATTCAAAACTATTCTTGGATCAGCTGTGTAAATCCCATCCACATCAGTATAAATAAAGCACTCATCCGCATTTAATGCATAAGCTAAAGCACAAGCAGTTGCATCAGAACCACCTCTTCCTATTGTCGTTATTTCATCTCTATCTGAAATTCCTTGAAACCCTGCTATGACCGGGGTTATATCTTTTTCAAAAACTGCATCTAAAACTTTTTTGGCATTAATTGATTTAATTATTGCCTGTGAAAAAGAGTTTGAGGTTTTTATTGGAATTTGCCATCCAAGCATGGATTTCGATTTTATTCCAACCGAACTTAAACATAATGCAAAAAGACCAGCAGCAACTTGTTCTCCCGAACTAATTATAGCATCATATTCTCTATTAATTGGAGAATCATGGAATATCTTTGCAAAATCTATTAATTGATTCGTGACTCCTTGCATAGCCGAAGTTACTATAACAACTTTGTTTCCATTTGAGATAATTCGTGAAACTATCTCGGATGCTTTTTTTATTCTTGAAGTTGTAGCAACGGATGAACCGCCAAACTTAACAACGTAAAATGACATTATCCTGTATAATCAATCCATCCAATATGTCCATCATTTCGTTTATACACAATGTTTATTCTATTTGTTTCGCTATTTTTAAAAACGACTACAGGCAAATCTCCGAGATCTAATTTCATAACAGCTTCGCTGACACTTAAAGTCAAAACAAAGCCTTCTTGTTCTGCAATAACTAAATGCTGCTCATCCAAATCACTATTGGAGTCTTTCCGCTCTATAATATATTTAGTAGCACTCAAAGCGCCAATTCCCCAATCAGATCTTCTTTGTTTATTTTTTATTCTGTTTTTGTGTTTCTTTATTCTTTCTTCAAGTCTTTCTAAAGCCATTGAAACAGCTTTATAAGGGTCATCCGACGAACCATTCGTTTTTAAAACGAAACCTTTAACTAAATATAAACAAGCTTCAACAACAAATAATCTGTTGTCTTTAGCTATTGTAACAGTCGAATCAACGTTCTCTCCTAAGTATTTATCCATTAAATTTTCAGTTTCTTTTG
>JAIRKP010000020.1 GCA_031260085.1 Holosporales bacterium
GGTGAGTTACAGAAACGTCAATGCTTTTCTGTGACTCCAATTAGATATCTGAAATTACCTTGATATTCTACTGACCTTACCGAAAGTTAATTATAGAATCGTCTGCAAAGACGGCTGTGACCGAAGTTTATTCACTCGATGGGCCAATGCAAAGAGAAATCTAAAGCTTTAAAGATTACGTGAAAACCGAGATTTTGTTAAATGGCACATCTGTTTTCTCACAAAGTAAAACTTGAACAAAAGTTAGAGGTTCGAAAATTAATAGAGAATCAGATTAACTTGTACAGTCTGTCAAGGAGGAGAACGAAGTGATCCTTGACAGACATAAGCAAATCTGATTACTTCCGTATTATAGAAATAAGACACGGCGGATAGAAGTAGATTATGAAGAGCTATAACAGATATCCATTTTTGTCCGAAAAGCGGCCGCTTTTCGGAAATTAACACATAATTATCTAATTTTTAGTGTAGCAAGCCCTATAATGCCGAGAACAATAGATATAATCCAAAATCGAAAAACGACCGTAGGTTCTGCCCATCCTTTTTTTTCAAAATGATGGTGAATTGGAGCCATAAGAAATATTCTTTTGCGAGTCAGCTTATACCACAAGACTTGCATGATAACCGAAATCACCTCTATAACGAATACTCCGCCTATTATCGAAAAAACTAATTCATGTTTAGTCGATAAAGCAACATACCCAAGCGAACTACCGATCGCTATTGAGCCCGTATCTCCCATAAAGATTTTGGCAGGCGGCGCATTAAACCACATAAAACCTAAGCTTGCACCGACTAAAGAGCTTAAGAAAACACAATCCTCAGACATTCCAGGAATATATAATATTTGTAAATAATCTGCAAAAATTTTGTTACCAACCAAATAACTGATAACTGCAAAACAAATAGATGACATAATAACGGGCCCCATGGCGAGCCCATCAAGCCCATCGGTTAAGTTTACTGCGTTTGAACTGCCAACGACTACTAAAATTGCCCAAATTAGAAAAAATGGCCCTAATTCTATCTTGCAATTCTTAAAAATTGGAAAGAAAATTGTAGTCGCATCTGGAAAGTCGTGAATCTTCATAGAAATATAGCAACAACAAAAAGCTACTATACTTTGTAGGATAATTTTCTTTTTCCCTGAAATTCCATGGTAATCGTATTTTTTTATTTTACAAAAATCATCAATAGCGCCAATAGCGCCGAATCCAATCAAAACCGCGATGCTTATCCAAAGATTAATATTTGATAAGTTTCCCCAAAGAACACTCCCTAAGACTACCGCCAATATTACCATAGCTCCCCCCATTGTTGGGGTCCCCTTTTTAGCATCCAGATGCGATTGAGGTCCGTCTATTCTTATTGGTTGTCCGTTTTTTTGGTGTAATTTTAAAAGGTTAATAAATTTTTTCCCAAATATTAGTATAAATAAAAATGAAGTGATAAACGAACATATAGATCTAAATGTTACATATTTAAAAATATTGAAAAAAGAACTATTTATTCCGAAAAATTTATAAACCAAACTATAAAACATGGGACTGTCCTAGATACCAACTAAAGATCATATTGAAAATTTCTTATTCCTTTAAGTATAGATAAAAATCATGCTATTGGGTACCACTAAACTTCTTCTTATAGATTTTTTATTCCATTGATGTAATTTGCTTAAGTTGTCAATGGCCCCCTCGTGGCGCGAGTATGGTATCATAATTATTATACCATACTCGCGCCATCAGTCTGTCAAGGATCACTTCGTTCTCCTCCTTGACAGACTGTATGCTAATCTCAGTTTCATATAAGACATACTGAAAACTTCAGAATTTGTATAGCTTATCTCATACTTGAAAAGCGGAATCACGCGAGAGGTACTTTTTTCAGACGTGATATACCTATGCCTTTGTAAGAAAGTCTAGTATTAAGGTTTTGTTCAGATATCCAATTGAAGTCACAGAAAAGCATAGGCTTTTCTGTGACCACGCGGGCGCGAGTATGGTAAAATTATTATACCATACTCGCGCCCGCGGATGCCGGAAAAGATTTATCTTTTCCGGCACAATACTGCTCGATTATTTAACGTGTTTTAAATAATTGATAAACTTCTCAAGACCAATGCATCTTGAACCTTTTAATAAAACTATGCTTCCAGTTTCCATTATTTGTAATATTTGTTCTATTGTAAAATTGTTAAGTTCTTCAAAAAATGTTATGTTCTTGATACAGATATTAGAAAAAATTTTCCACAATTTTCTTTCACCAATAAAAAATATAAAATCTAAATTCGATTCGCTAAGTTTCTCCGCTACGATTTTATGATAATACTCTTCAAAACAGCCTAGTTCTTTCATCTGCCCTATAACGGCTATTTTAGGCAGATTGGCGTTTGATTGCAGCATATCAATAGCCGCAAGAACAGAAGTTGGGCTAGCATTGTATGAATCATCAATTACCGCGATTTTCTTGTTATTATAAAAAAACTCCTCAGTTTGGCCTCGGCCACTCAATGCTGTCAAACTTTTAAAATATTGCAACAATTTATAAATATCGCAATCAGTGGCATATAACACAGCAATAACGACAGCGCTAATATAAGCAAAGTGTTTAGCATTTATAGCTATGTTATATTTCAATTCTCCAACAGGTGTTTGTAATATAATATTTTTAGTATACTCTTTTATATAAAAATCACAGTTATTATTAAACCCAACAGAAATGCTTTTTATATTCTTAGATTGTACTTCATTTTTAATCATGTCTTGGAACTCGGAATCTCCATCATATATTAAATAGCTATTTGGTTTTAACCCATCAATAATCGAAATCTTTTCTTTAGCTAATGCTTCTTTACTTCCCAAGCGCCCAATATGTGATTCATAAATATTAGTAATAACGCCAATATCAGCAACCAAGTATTCCGATAACTCTAGTATTTCTCCTGGGCTATTAGTCCCTAACTCAAATATTCCGAAGTCAGTATTTGAAGGCATTAACGATAAGCTAATTGGGAGTCCGTATATGGTATTATAATTTTTGATTGAAGCGAAAGCAGAAAACTCATTGTTTAAAATCTGATTTAACCAACTTTTGATAGTTGTCTTCCCGAGGCTTCCGGTTATGGCTATTATTTTCTTGGGAGAAATTTTGAGCTTAACATAATTTCCTATTACCTTTAAAGTTTCTAAAGAATCGAGAACTAAAATAGTTCTTTCATCGATAAAACAATCTTTGTTATCAATAATAGCAATTGAAGCTCCTTTATCTAACGCTTCTTTTGCAAACTGATTGCCATCTTGATTATTCCCTTTTAATGCAATAAATATATTATCTTTTTTAATAGTTCTCGAATCAATCGAAATATTTTCAAAATTATAATCTGGTATTGAATTCGTCTTTAAAATAAGAAATAAATCCTCTTTTGTTAATATCATAAATTGTTAACGCGAGCGCAAGTATGGTATTATAATTATACCATACTCGCGCCCTCAGTCTGTCAAGGATCACTTCGTTCTCCTCCTTGACAGACTAAACGTACGCAAAACTTAAGTTAGTTTAATACTATAAGTATGTTACCCAAACAAAGAGAAATCTTTTTTGTCTTATCAGCATAGTATTAAGGTTATGTTCAGATATCCAATTGGGGTCACAGAAAAGCTTCTGCTTTTCTGTGACTGACAACTATTTACTGCCCAACATCTCCCACAAATACCTGAAAACTATGGTCTTTTTGACTTTTCTGCGCTTCATTTTCTTTTATTGAAAAATCCAAGGAATATAAGGCTTTATGGCTAGAATATCCAAATTTAGGTGTCAGTCCCGGGGAATAAAGCTACTTGTTAACATATTCCATCGAGGGCTAATTCCACGCTTCTATATGAAAGATTACATAGTCTGTCAAGGAGGAGAACGAAGTGATCCTTGACAGACTGAGGGCGCGAGTGTGGTATAATGATTTTACTATACTCGCGCCCCGCGGGACCCTAAATGAATTGCTAACTCCAAAAATGCACCAGGGCTGATATTTTCGGGTCTCGATAATTTATCTATATTACATTTTCTCAATATTTCTTCTATATTTTCATATTTTGATTTTAAAATAGAAAATATAGTTTTTCTTCTTTGTTGGAAGCATATAGCTATTAACTTTTCGAGTTCATTGATATTTGTAATATTGACATTAAGTGGAGTCAGTTTGACAACGCTAGACAATACTTTAGGAGGCGGATAGAATGCTTTATTTGATATATCGAAAAGCTTTTCAGTATGACACAGTAATTGAGAAATAATACTTAATCTTCCATAGAGTTTTGTGTTTATTGGAGCGCAAATTCGTTGTGCAACTTCTTTTTGAAAAGTTAAAATCATTTTTTTCATATTTTTTATATTTAATAACCAATTTACTAAAAGTTGAGTGCTGACATTATAAGGAAGATTTGATATAATGATTATATCTTTTTTGGTTAATTCGTGGATATTTATTAAAAGTGCGTCAGCATAAATAAAAACTAAATTATTGTAATTTCTTACTATATTCTTATGTACATTTTCTAAGTTCTTATCTTTTTCGATGCAATAGACTTTATTATTTTCTTTAGACAGTTCTAATATTGCCCTCGTTAATCCGCAGGGGCCTGGGCCTATTTCTATGATATCGCAATCATCATATGGCGCTGCGCATAATGCAATCTTTCTCAGTAAAGACAAATCACAAAGAAAATGCTGCCCGAAAGCTTTAGCTCTACTTTTATTTCCTAATAAATCGTATTTATCAATTACTTGTTTTATAGTTAAATTCAGATCATTATCTTCTTGCTCAGACATATGCTCGAAGCAATAAAGAGAAAATTTCAATAATCAAAACTTTTGCAAGATGTAATCCAAAAAAAACGACTAATGGTGAAAAATCGAATCCAGCAACGGTTGGCAAAACCCTACGAATCAACGCAAGCAGCGGTTCGATTTTCGTCATTAAAAGAATATAAATTCTTAGTAATATATTTTCTTGATTCTTTATAAGTCCAAAAAATATAATCCACCCTAATATAATATATCCTATGAGTAAATACTCTATGCAGTTAAGAATGCTTATAAGAAGGTGTGGAATTGTTACTAGAATTAAACCAAACATAAATTCAATAAGTTTTCAACAGTATAGAGGTTGTTTTGTTAGATTCGGCTAATGCTTTGCCGGTTCCCAAAACAACGCAGTTCAAAGGGTTGTCGGCGACTTTCACGGTAACGCCAGTTATGTGCGAAACAACGCTATCTAAATTTTGTAACAAAGCTCCGCCGCCAGTTAAAGTTATGCCCTGGTCTATAATATCAGCAACAAGCTCGGGCGGAGTTTTTTCGAGGGCTTCTTTCACACCGCTTGCAATCGAGGCAACCGGATCCATCAAAGCATCGGCAATATGCTTTTGAGTGATTTCGATATCTCTTGGATTTCCATCAAGCAAGCTTCTTCCTTTGATATTCATTTTTATATCTTTGCTGGAAGGGGTGCACAGTGCGGATCCAATTTCTTTTTTTATTTTTTCGGCAGTTGCTTCGCCTATCAGTAGATTGAAATTTTTTCGGATATAAGTTACTATTTCTTCATCCATTCGATCTCCTCCTATCCTAAGCGAAGAAGCATAAACAATTCCGCCAAGAGATATCACGGCAACTTCAGTTGTCCCTCCGCCTATATCAACGACAATTGAGCCAATTGGCTCTGTTATAGGAAGTCCAGCTCCTATAGCGGCCGCCATGGGTTCTTCGATCAAATAGACCTCTCTCGCCCCAGCTCCTTCCGCGGATTCTTGAATGGCCCGTCTTTCGACAGCGGTTGCTCCGTATGGAACGCAGATGACTATTCGAGGAGCCGTAAACATCCCGCGGTTATGAACCTTTTTTATGAAATACTTTATCATTTCTTCCGCAATTTCAAAATCGGCAATTACCCCATCTCTTAAAGGCCTGATAGCTTTAATATGCCCTGGAGTCCTCCCTAACATTTGTTTCGCTTCGTTTCCGACCGCAAGAACAACTGGGCGACTATTAGTATTAGCTACGGCAACAACTGACGGCTCATTTAAAACAATTCCCTTCCCGTTAACATAAACCAATGTATTCGCAGTCCCTAAATCTATTGCCATATCAGTTGAGAGAAACCCCAAAATACGATTAAACACGTAAAGTTCCAAAAAAACACATATTTTACGAAATTATACATTATTTGCTGCTAAAACACAAAAATAAAGGAAATTGCTAAGAAGCCGTAAGTGTGCTATAAGTGATAATGTATAGATCGATTACTAAAGTGTTCC
>JAIRKP010000069.1 GCA_031260085.1 Holosporales bacterium
TATCGTAAGATCTTTCACCTCGGCTTGTTTGTTCGACTACAATTGGTACAAAATTTGACATTTCTTTCCTCATAAAATTAATCTTCTAGCAATTCTTTCACGATGGCTTCCACCTCTTCTTTTGTTTTCTCAACTTCTTCGATTATTTTTGCTTTCGATATTAAGAAAGAAATGACCTTGTGTTCAATTATCTCAGCTCTTTTATAAGTAATTGCGGATGGATTTTTAGAATAATAGTCAATTAAATAATTGCCCATAGATGGATTTCTATTTATTTCTGATAATATAACTCTATTTAATTCATCATCTGTTGCGACTATATTTTCTTCTTTTGCTATTTTATTTAGGATATACCCCAACAAAACCCTTTGTTTGCCTACTTCCTCGTATTCTTTTTTTAAATCATCATCTGTTTTTTTCAAATCTTCTTCAGAAGCAGTGCCTTTTCGCTTTTCTTCAGCAAGTTCTCTTTTCACCTCTGCTAATATATTTTTCATCTCTAGATCAATAACATTTTGTGGAAGTTCAAATTTGTATTGCTTCTCCAAGGTCTCTAATATTTGATTTTTATGATATAAAAACGCGGTTGCTTCTATTTCATTTTCTAAACTTTTCTTGATAGCTTCAAAGAATTCATTAGCATCTTTGAAGCCTTTTTGTTTCGCAAAATCTTCTTCTGATATTTCCGTTACTGCTTTTTTTACAGACTTTATTATAATTTTGTATTTTAAATTTTTATCTGTTGGAGAAACGAAATCAAACGAATCTTTAAGGTTTTTTCCTAAGAAACTTTTTAAAAACTCAGCATCATCAGGAATTGTTTCTGGAATTATAATAGTGTTTTGGAAGCTCTTCTTTTTACTCTCAATGCCATTCACATAGCATATAGCTTTATACGAAACTTCGTCTTTGGGCTTAATAGCATAATTATCATCTGCTTTTTCATAAACAGGCGAATTCGCCATAAAAGCTTTTTTCGCATTTTCTATTTCTTCAGAACTTACTTTGGGAATTATTTTAGTAACTTCAATGTCGTAAGACTTTAAATCAAAAGAAGGAGCTGCATCGAAAACGATAGCTATATCGACGTCTTTCCCTTTCTCATATTCTTTTTCAAATTTATAAACCGGCCTTGAAGAAACATCCGTTATTTTTAAATCTTTTACAATTTCGGAATATGCTTTGTTAACAAGATCATTGAAAACATCTTTTATAACGGCACTTTCAACAGAATTTCTCACAATATTCAATGGAACATGTCCGACACGGAACCCCTGCATTCTGAATGTTTTAGCTCTCTCTTCTACGGCAGAAACTATACCTTCTTCAACTTCATCAGCACTGAGCAAAATTTTATACTCATATTTCATCCCGTCAGACTTAATGTTTTCAAATTTCATAGCAAAAAACTCCCTTCAAAACCGCTAAGAAACAAATTAAATTGCATAATTTGGTGCGGATGGGGGGACTCGAACCCCCACGATTTTTGATCACAAGAACCTAAATCTTGCGTGTCTACCAATTCCACCACATCCGCGACTATCTCAAACCAGAGCAAATCCATACCCCAGAGTAGCAGATATTTGTCATATCAGCAATAAGATATGTTGTAGCCAACCACGAAAAAGCAAAAAAGTATGTACATTTTGTATTTGGTTGGAGCTTTATATCTGTTATAATGACTATATTATTATTATCGGATAAATTTTCTATGCCGAAGAGAAATCATTATCTTTCTGATGAACAATTAGAGTATTTTCGCGCTAAATTATTAAACTGGAAATCCGAATTATTAAAGGATAGCACAGAAGCCTTGGCAAGGCTGAATGGAAATAGCGTAGAAGCTGACTCATTGGATTCTGCTTGTAATTTAGTGGAGCAATCTTTTGAATTAAGAACTAAAGATCGAGCAAGAAAATTGATACACAAAATAGATGAAGCAATTGCTAGAATAACAGACGGAACATATGGATATTGCGAAGAAACAGGAGAACCAATAGGAGTAAAGAGATTGGAGGCAAGGCCAATAGCAACTTTATGCATAGAAGCTCAGGAACGCCACGAAAAAAAGGAGAAAGACTATAGAGAAGATACTAAATGAATAAGAAATGTAGCTTTGTAGCCATTGTTGGAGAGCCAAACGTCGGAAAATCTACATTAGTCAATTTGTTGGTTGGGGAAAAGATTTCTATCGTTTCTAATAAAATACAAACTACAAGAAGACAAATCAGAGGAATAACTACGATCGAAAATACTCAAATAGTCTTTATCGATACTCCCGGATTCTGCAAAACACGCACGCCTCTTGAGCGTGCAATCGTTTCTAACTTTAGACATTCTTATAAAGATGCGGATCTGCTATTAATTATAATAGATGCAACATCCCGGAATTATAGCTCTAGTATAAATTTCATTGAAAAAATAAAGAATCATCAAAATCAAATAAAAGCCGTGGTTATAAACAAAGTTGATATTGCTAAAAAGGAGAATATAATAAAACTAGCAAAAATATTATCAGCATATAATGATATTAGAGAAATTTTTATGATATCCGCTTTAAAAAATGATGGAATAGATGCGCTTAGGAAATTTTTGGAAGATACGGCTCCTCTTAGCAATTGGTTTTATGAAGAAGATCAGACAACCGATATTACTATAACTTTAAGACTAGCCGAAATAACACGAGAAAAATTGTTTGAAAGATTAACGAAAGAACTTCCTTATAATTTATATGTAGAAACCGAAATTTTCAAAAATGCTGAAAAAAAAGCTAGAATATATCAGTCAATTGTAGTGATGAAAGATTCTCAAAAAGGTATTATTATAGGGAAAAATGCAGATATGTTAAAAAATATAAAAACGAAAGCAATAGAGGATATGAAGGCTTTGCTGAAGAAAAAAATAGAGCTTCATCTTTTTGTGAAAGTAAAAGAAAAATGGGTAGATAAAAAGGTGCACCTGCAGAATGCCGGAATTGTCGATTAATCAAGATGAAATACTGTTTCTATTGCAATTAATTGTATTGCTAGGCCTCGTCACTTATTCAGTTATGGCCAGGCATCTAATCGATTCCGTTTTGTTATTTTCTCTGGCCTGCTTAACATTTTCATTCATAATATCGAGAAATAATACAATGCTAGCAATTGTGATAGGGGTTTTATATACCTCTATGTGCGCTACATTTGTTTTATTAACAAAAATTACATACGGCAAGTTAACTAAAAAAAGAAATAATAAATTTATCGGTATATTGTTAGGCGTCATCGGCATTTCGATATTATCCTTGTCAAATAATATACTAAAAACCCCGATGAGTGCCGAACCTTTACAATTCGAATATTCAATGCTATCCGAGATAATATGCATTCTTTCCATTTTAATCTTAATCTCTTTAATCGGAATTATATTTTTAATGCGCAGTATGCCTGAACGCTGAAGCTTATCAGTCACCAACGGGGGCGCGATTATGCTAAATCTCTGATAATTCTGGGAAAGCTGCTGATACCGAGGAATCTATCTTATGATGTTATACAATCTCCGAACATAAGTTGTGCTAATAGTTGCTTATCTAGAGATGTTCCAAGTATCTTTTCCTTTCAGATCTCCTATGGAACAAAATCAAGGACAAACTACCTAGTAGAGAATACATTCTTAAAGATGAAATAATGGAGAGGGATAGCAAGGAGGCATTGAGGATTTTAGATATGTTGTTTCACGAGGTGGGGAAGGTTAGTTTGACGACAAGCTTTAATGTTTCATATTCCTTATGTCGGAAATACTATGGGCGGCTTTCACTGTATGTTTTGTTTCATATTATAAAAGCCGAGGGCTTGCGCCGTTTACCTGAGCTAGAGTCTTATGCTCCCATTAGCTTTTCATGTCCCCCGGGGCGCGAGTGTGGTATAGATATTATACCACACTCGCGCCTATAGTCTGTCAAGGATCACT
>JAIRKP010000076.1 GCA_031260085.1 Holosporales bacterium
GTGAGGGTTAAGTTTACGTACTTTGGGAAGAATATATTTGGGATCCGAAACAAATCTCGGGTATGCGCCAAGATGATCGCATTGCCGGTAAACCGCTGTCGTGCGTTCGCCTCTTTGAGTCGTCTGTAATGCTGTTCTGGGACTGCCCCTAGTGAGCTGCTGCAATGCAACTCGACCGGATACGCCGTGAGGCAGTGATCCAGCATACAGTCATCTCGCTTTGATAGAAATGCGGAGGATACTATGCATGCTATTTGCATATTGAATCTGGATGCCAGTTGCGGTAAGATCGTCTGAATGAATTTCTCTTGAGCTGTTGAGTCCGTCAGGATTGCTGTGTTAAATGCCTCGCCTATTGGGTGTGCTATTAGTTCTATATCCCGTCCGTCTATCCAATCCATGGAGAAGTCCATTCCCATGTCCGCTGATATTTTTCTTCCGAAGTGTCTTGCGAGGGCTGTTGCAAAGTGCCGCGCAGAGCCGCCGCCTCTGGTTATTCTGTCTGCACTTCCGATGCCTGCTGCCTGAAAGTCGTTCATAGCTTGCGTAATTACCCCGTTCCTTGCTGTCTGTGAGTATGTCAGGGCCAAGAGGTTTTTTACTGCTGATTTGAAGTATGCTTGATAGCCGGTGATACTTCTGTACGTTGATGTAAGCCTTTCTAAGCCAGGAGTATTGGTGTTTACTAGGCCACCTTCGTTTTGATAGGCTCTAAATGAGCTAACTGTTTCACATCTGCCGTGGGCGTATTCTTGTCTTGATGGGAATAGGGGGACCAGGTGCTGTGCCTTAGCTGTATCTATATAATCTTGGTATACTGTCAGTCCTGCTGCTAAAGCTACTGTATTGCCGGTGAGCATCTCGCCGTGAAAGTGTTCGTCGATCCACCCTCGTAGGTTTGTCTGGTAGAGAGCCTGATATAATCCGAGAGCTTTAATCCATCTACAGGAATCTTCAAATGCTATATTGAATCTTCGAGAATCACTTGGAGTTCCATATAGCAGGTTAAATGTTTCCGTCACAATTGTTTTTAGGTGTGGTTCTCGGGCTTGAAATTGATCTAAGGTCATTGCCCGTACAGCTTCTATCTCATTTTGGTCTAGTACCGCTGTTAATAAGACCAATTGGATTAGGCGCAGATTCCACATTTCGGGGGCCCACAGAGCAAAGCTATATGAGGTGGTGTTAAATATATCGCCTAACAATGCCTCTATAACATTGATTGTGTCCTGGATCACTGGTGAGGTGAGTTGGCCTCCTGGTCTAAACAACCTTGGACCAAGCGCTCTCGCATGTCTAAGGAATGGCTCAGCAGCGACGGATAATGCAGCTGAAGGGGATGCTGATTTTACTGTTATATTAAAAAACAATGTACAACAAACTACAGCTTTTATTTTATTGAATTTTTCCATATTTATGTGTTAAAATTTGTTTCCCTTGTGTTTATTCTATCAAAATTACTTGCGGGTGGGAAGAGGGAATCTTAACTAAATTTGATAAACACTAGTACTTGTTGTAGTAGATTGTTTATTAGATATGGATACTTTGTCTTGTTTTAATGAGTACCTTTGAGAATTACAAGCGGGGCTGGAGGTTTGGCCAGATGGGTGTGTAGGCCCCCACAGCGATGGGGGAGCGGCTCGGGGACTGACCACTCTTAATTGACTGTGCTGTTTTTCACGTTGTTATCACATCCAGACCTTTAGTCGCACCGTGTATGCTGGTCCGGCGGCTTAACTTGTTGCCGATTAGTGCTTCAGTCCGCTCGGATTCATCCTCGAGCTCTCGAGAGTTTTTGAGTGCCGGGAGGATCGCTAGCCTCCCACTTTTAAGCACATGCCGAATGTTTAGCTGCAGTGAGCTTTATGCAGCAGTTGGAAGTGTTTCCGTATACGATGTTGAACATATCGTGGAGCACGGCAGTGTCGATGTTTAGCCGGTGCGTAAGATATCTCCGGTCAGGCTGTCCAGGAACTCTTGGTCCGCGTGCATTAAGGTCATAATTATCAATTGTATTGGCATCAACTCCCACATTTCGGGAGCCTACAGAGCGGGTGAAACCGTCGTGAGATGAAAGGGATTTTCCAAAATAGCTTGGATTGAGGAGAGAGAATCCTCGATCAACAGATCTTCTGTTTGTGATCCTGGGCTAAGTCAGGGAACTGTTGCTACTACGTGAGAAATTGATTGCTGAGCCGCCCTAGCCAATGGGCCGGGCGCGTGCGGCGTTGCAGAGTGTATTGTTTGACTAACGAATATAGCTCAATAAATTTAGTGCTTTGATTGTGATTAATTTTTTCATAACTTTGTTGTTTCTTTCTACTCCACTTATTTGCTTCACTTCTGTTTGAACCTAGACATATGTGGCGCCTGAAAAAGAGTTATATTTTGCAGGCACTCTGGTTGGGAAATTAATATTTGGTAAAAAGAGAGACATATGATGTCTATCTGGATACAAACATAACATATACACATATTTGAGAAAGACTGGCAAATATACAAGAACGCAGTCAAGAATTAGAATTTCTAATTATCTAATGAATGAGACTAGCACAAAGATACATTACAAGGATTTTCAAGATGAAAAGACTATTTGATCAAATAATGCTTGTGCGCGATATATAATGTATTCTTCCAAATTTACCTAATACACCCTCCTTGGACATAATATACAGAGCTACTTAAAATATGAAATACAACAAAGAACTCCCTGATTTACGACAACAAGTAAATGCATTTTCAGAACAAGCACAATTAATGAACTTACATCGAACGTCTTCCCAATATACACTTCGCCCACGCTCCGCTAGCTGCTCGAATTTGGCACATATTGTTAGTGTTTGCTTAGCCAATTATGCCTATGCTTTTCGCGCCACGGGGGCTTATAACAAAGACCAATATTTTCCATTTTCTGGACAAATTATAAGGTGTGTTATAAACTAACTTCGATCTAATTGTATAACTATTCGGACTTGAGATATAATGAAACAACACCCTCAGTCTTTTTCTAATTACGAAAACGAACCACTACCGATAATAGCGCTACGGGATACTGTTGTATTTCCCGAATTTGTGATTCCTTTATTTATAGGTCGGAAAAAATCGATACAAGCTATTGATTCTGCCCATAAAAAGAATCAGCAGATTTTTTTAGTAACTCAAAAAGATCCAACTATCGATGTTGTCGGGATTAAGGATTTATACGATGTTGGAACTGTTTGTCATATTGATCAAATGATAAAGCTGACCGACGGGACTGTAAAAATTTTGGTTGACGGGTTGTATAGAGCTCATTTGCTCAATATAGAAGATACAGAATCCATTATGCTAGGCATTCCAGAACCCCTGAAAATTATAGATGAAAACGAAAGAATTCTTGATGGATTGAGGTTAGCTATATTGTCAAATTTTGAGAATTTTTTCAAACAAAATAAAAAATTACCAACGGATATATTTTCATCTATATCGTCTATCGAAGATAATTCTAAATTATGCGATACAATAGCATTTTATCTGCCTTTAAAAGTTAGTGAAAAGCAAAGTATTCTAGAAACAATTTCAGTTAAAGACAGGCTTGAAAAGCTGGTTATAATGATGGAAGAAAAATCAGAGCTTGTTCAGGTTGAAAAAAAAATAAAAAACAGAGTAAAAAAGCAGGTCGAAAAAAATCAAAAAGAATATTATCTAAATGAGCAACTAAAAGCAATATATAAAGAACTTGGCGATGCTGAAGATATTAACCAAGAGATTAAAACTTTAGAAAACAAAGTAAAAAATTCAGACATGTCGAAGGAAGCAAAAGAGAAAGCTAAGTATGAAATAAAGAAATTACGCTTTATGCCGGCTGTATCTCAGGAAAGTGGAATTATAAAAAATTATGTAGATTGGCTTTTAAATTTGCCTTGGAAAGCTTCTTGCGAAGATTCGTCTATGGAATATGCTGAGGAGTCATTGAATAACTCTCACTATGGCTTAGAAAAGGTTAAAGAACGGATTATGGAATATCTAGCTGTTCAAAAAAGAGTGAAGAAGATGAAAGCTCAGATTATGTGTTTTGTTGGCCCACCTGGGGTTGGGAAAACTTCTCTTGGGAAAGCGATTGCTAATGCGACTAAAAAATCTTTCATGAGAGTTGCGCTTGGAGGAGTTAATGATGAAGCCGAAATTAGAGGGCATAGGAGGACGTATATTGGATCTATGCCTGGGAAAATTATTCAAGCTATGAAAAAAGCAAAAACAACTAATCCGATTATCATGCTTGATGAAATAGATAAATTAGGAGCTGATTGGAGAGGAGATCCAGCCTCAGCTTTGTTAGAAGTTTTGGATCCAGAGCAAAACAATGCATTCGTTGATCATTATATTGAAGTTTCATACGATCTCTCAGAAGCGGTTTTTATAACAACAGCTAATAGCCTTGATATTCCGCCAGCTCTGCTTGATAGAATGGAAATCATTAATATAACAGGCTACACAGAGGAAGAAAAACTTAATATAGCGAAAATCCATATTATTCCTCGCCAAATAGAACAGAACGGATTAAAAGACAATGAGTTGACTATTACTGATGAAGCTATATTAAAAATTATAAGAAATTATACAATGGAATCAGGCGTCAGAAATTTGGAAAGGGAAATTTCCAAAATAGCTCGCAAAACAGTACGCAAAATAGTTTCTGATGCAAATATAAAAAATATTAGTATTAATTGTGACAACCTTAAGGATTTTCTTGGGGTTGAAAAATATACAATGCTTATGACAGAAAAAGAAGCAAAAATAGGAGTTGTAACAGGACTTGCCTGGACTGATCTGGGGGGGGATGTTTTGTCAATAGAAGCATTGTTGATCCCTGGAACTGGGAATATAATCTCAACTGGGAAATTGGGAGAAGTGATGCAGGAATCGATAAAAGCGGCTTATAGCTATGTGAAATCTCAAGCTGATGTTTTTGAATTGACCGAGGAGGATTTTTCAAAAACTGATATTCATATTCACGTTCCAGAAGGCGCTGTTCCAAAAGACGGGCCTTCCGCAGGGATTACCATTTGCACGGCTATAGTTTCCGCTTTGACTAAAAAGCCAGTCAATCCTGATATTGCGATGACTGGAGAAATAACTTTAATTGGAAAGGTTTTAGCCATAGGTGGGTTGAAAGAAAAGCTGCTTGCTGCTCGAAGAAGTGGCATTAAAAAAGTTTTTATTCCTGTTGAAAATAAGAAAGATGTTCCTGAATTGCCTAAAGTTCTTATTAATGATCTTCAAATATCATATGTGAAGCATATAGGCGAAATACTTTCGGAGGTTTTTGTATGATTATCGTAGACTCTCACGCTCATTTGTTTTATGACGAAATATATAAAGATATTAAAAATAAACTACATACTGCAACTTTAAATGATGTGAAATACATTCTCACAGTTTCGACAAATGAAGCTAGCGTAAGAACCAATATTGAGATCTGTTATAACTTTAATAATATCTGTTGTTCAGTTGGAGTTCATCCTCACGAGTTTCGCAACGGATATCATTTAGAGTTTTTCAAATCAGTTTTAAATAATAAATTTGTTGTTGCAATAGGAGAGGTGGGGCTAGATTATCATTTTAAAGATTCAACGTCTTTGGAAGATCAGAAAAAGCTATTTTACGATATGCTAAGCCTCGGCAATCTTACTGATTTGCCATACATTATTCACGCCAGAGATTGCTTTCCAGACATAATTGACATTATGAAGGATTATAATATTCCAAATGCCGTGTTTCATTGTTATACAGATAATTTAGAAAATGCAAAGCGAATTTTGGATCTTGGGTACTATATTTCATTTTCGGGAGTTATTACATTTAAAAAATCAGTTGACTTAAGAGAAATTTTGAAATATATTCCAAATGATAAAATTTTAATAGAGACGGATTGTCCTTACTTAGCCCCGGTTCCATATAGAGGGAAATCTAATGAGCCGGTGTATATTCGCTTCATAGCCGAATGTGCTGCAGAAATTAAAAAGCAATCATTGGAGGAATTTGCAAAACAAACAACTGATAATTTTTTTAAATTATTTTCAAAAGCGGGGTTTTTGTTGGAGAAGAGTGAATGAAAAGAAGATTGTGGTTAAAAATTTCAGGATTGCTTTTGTTTGTAGGAACAGCTGTCTATATTTATAAGAACTGGGAAGTATATCATAATAAATTTAAAGTTGAATTAGATGATATCGATTATTCGCAAGTCAAACTATCTGTGGAATCTGTCAAAACGAATTTTAAAAATCCTATTTGGATCGTAAAGACTGAGAATCCTGTCATAGCATTTAGAATGAAATTTAAAAATGAAGGCAACCGAGCTTTCTCGGATTCAAAAGGAATTTTATCAATCGTAACCGCTTGCTTAGATGAAGGAGCCGGAAACCGAGATAGTGCGGAATTTAAAAAGATAATACAAGATAACGCAATATCGCTAAATATATATAACAACGATGACGATATCATTGTCGATGTGACTTGCCTTAAAAAGTATTTCGAATTAGTTACTAATTTGATTTGCGATGTTTTTGTTAAAGCTCATATGAAGAAAGAAAAGATAGAGATTGCAAAACAAGGGTATGTTGCAGAATTAACTCAAATGAAGTTTACAACGCAGTATTTAGCTGATGAGAAATTAAGCAATATATTATATCCGGAAGGGCATCCATATTACTTTTCTACGGAAGAGAATTTAAAAGCAGTAAGCAACTATACAAAAGCAGATATAGATAAAGCATATTCTATTATCTTTAATCCAAATGATGCAGAAATAACAATTGCCGGAAGCATTGATGAGAAAACGTTGATCGATAATTTTAACAAAATACATAAATCAATATCTCAAAAGCAACATCAATTTGCTGATGGTTCTCAAAAAGCAGACCTGAGCAAAAAAGGAGCGCATGAACATGTGGAATTGAATAATCCACAATCTACGGTCGTTTTCGCCTTGCCCGGAATATTGCGGACTGCTCCCGAGAAGTTTGCGCTCAGATTAGCGGTCACTGCATTTGGAGTTCCTGGATTTAACTCTAGGCTTCTGAAAAACGTTCGCGATAAACGAGGCCTCGTTTATAGAATAAATGCAAGACCGAAGGATTTAGATCTTCAAAATTGTATACTTGGAACGGCAGACGCAAGACCTCAAAATATTAAAAAAGTTATTAAAGCAATAAAAGAAGAATGCAAGGAATTTTTTGAAAAGGGAATTACAAAAGAAGAATTGGATCTATTTAAATTACACACATTTGCAAATAACGTTTTAGATACTACTGAAGCAATTTTGCATTTTGTTTGTATGTGTCGATTTGACGGAATGAAAGTAGAAAATATTAATAAATATTTAAATAATTTCTATAAGCTCGATGTTGAAGAAATTAATGCGGCAATAAAAAAAGTTTTTAATCCGGATAACTTAGTAATAGTTGACTGTGGAAAATCCGTTGACGATACAAATGACGCTGATATTGAAAAGGAGACAGACAATGAAAAATCTAATTAAATCCCTTTTAATATGCCTATTAAGTATGTCTTTAGTGTTGTCAGCTGATGCTAGTGAGCAGACAACGAAAGATGTCGCCGATGATCAGCTAAATATTCAAGAAGTGGTTATAGAAAATGGGCTAAGAGTCATAGTAGTAAACATGAAATCAAACGGCTCGGTAACATTTGGGGTGGGTTATTTAGTTGGCGCTGGAGATGATCCTCGAGATGTCGTCGGTATTTCTCATTTCCTAGAACATATGATGTTTGCGGGAACGAAAAATATTAGTGAAGATAAATTAAAAGAAGTTATAGGAAAATACAACAAGGATACTAATGCGTTTACCAGCTATGATATAACTTTTTATCACCATAAGTGTAACAAAGTTTTCTTAGATATCGATATGGCGATCGAAGCCGATAGAATGCAGAATTTAAAGTTAGACAAAAAGCTTATCGAAAGAGAAAAAAATGTCATAATCGAAGAAAGAAAGATGAGAGTTGAATCCCACCCTTTATCAAAATTTATGTATGAAGCTGCATTTAAAGCGATGTTTTTATATTCAACATATTCATATCCGGTCATAGGGTATTTAGATCAAATAAAAAATTGTAATAAACAAAAATTAGAAAATCACTACAAAACATTCTATTCCCCTCAAAATGCTTTTATCGTATTTGTTGGGGACATAACAATGGACGAAGCGCTCAAGAAGGTTCGGAAATATTTTGGATCAATAAGTTCGAGCGCTCCAGTAAAAAGAGAAAGAGTCATAGATCCACAAAACATAGGATTAAAATTTACGATTGACAATTCGTCTGATCAAATTACAATCAAAAACTTTAATATGATATTTAAAATAGATCGAGATTTAATAAAAACATTAAAGGATGAATCTGTAATAGAACTAATAGTGGGAATGTTATGTTCGGGCAGAAGCTCTATTTTGTATAAAACGTTGGTTGATCAAAAAGAACTAGCGTATACTCTAGATTCTCTTCTTGATATAAGAGCATATGATAAAGGACGAGTTAATATAGCAACCGTAATTAGAGAAGGGGTTAGTTATACTGTTATTGAAAAAGAAATCGAAGAAATAGTTTATAACTTTGCTGATAAATATTTGACAAAAGAACTTTTAGAAACTGAGAAATTAAAAGTACTAAATAAAATTGAATTAGCGCAAGATTCTCCAGATGATATGCAAATGTTAATTCTTACAAATCTGTGTAATGGAAGAACCCTTGAAGAAATAAAAAATATTAAAAATATAGTGAAAAAAATTACATTTGAAGAAGTGAAAGCCAAAGCGAAAGAATTTCTGAATAAAGAAAATAAAATGCTACGGATTTATAGTAATCCGAAAGAGAAGTAGAAACCCCGCTTAAAAGAGATCCCAGCAATAAATCTTCTTTGTCGGCCCCCGTGGCGGGGGGGGGGCGGGCGC
>JAIRKP010000033.1 GCA_031260085.1 Holosporales bacterium
TCCGCCGGCGGTAATCTTTATGAAGTTATCGTCAGTACTTCTAATTGTAAGCCGTCCATTATTAATCAGTCGGCCGCCTGACCGGACATGAAAACGTGGGTAGTTCATTACCAGTTCTCCTTCTTCGGTAACGCGATATTCACCATCTAGGTCGAGAGCCTTAAGTTCACACGGAAGAACTATAGCGGCAATCATTGTATTTAATAGAAGTTTTTTATATCGCGACATTGCGATCCTCTCCCCCTTTATTCGCTTATATTTGATTATTAACAGATAATTGTAAATTTACTGTAAATTTTGGAAAGATTTTGTATAAATTCAGATAATCTACATCTTTTCGAATCTATTTTGCTAGAAAATACGTGGCTTTTATGGCACTCGCAAGGCGCGAGTATAGTATCATGATTATACCATACTCGCGCCCTCAGTCTGTCAAGGATCACTTCGTTCTCCTCCTTGACAGACATAATTGTACCCGAAAAGCATCGCTTTTCAGGTACTGTATAAATAACACAGCATAATGGCTAGAACTTGCCGGTTATTTTAATAAAGTCTTAATTAAATTATTTTAAAATTGTTATTAAGGTAAGCTAAGTTTTATATCCGATACGTGATAGACGATATTATTTTGGATTGGTTTTGCTTATCAAACACAGTTGGAATTGGGCCTAAAAAGTTTTGGGCATTGATGAAAAAATATAAAACGGCCAAAGAATCATTGAACTATGTGAAATATCCATTTCCTCGAAACAAAGCAAAGGAGATTTTGAAATCTATAAATTATAAAACTCTTTTAGCAACTGATGCAACTTTTCCTATAGAGTTGAAAAGAAATTCCAGCTGTCCGCCGATGTTATTTTATCAAGGCGACAAATCGATTCTGGCCAAAGAGAAGGTAGCAATAGTTGGTGCTCGAAATGCGTCTATTCAAGGTATGAAAATTGCCAAAACTCTTGGTGAAAAATTATCGACTGATTACGCAATAGTGTCTGGCTTAGCGAAAGGAATAGACGCCAGCGCACACCTTGGAGTGCTCAGCTGTCTTGAAACTAAATCGGCTATAGCTGTTTTGCCGTTTAGTCTTGAAAATATTTATCCTAAAGAAAATAAAAATATCTATGAAAAAATAGCGCAAAACGGATTGTTGATTTCAGAAGTTACGCCATATTCTGTTCCAGAACAAGGTATGTTTCAAGCGCGGAATAGGCTCATTTCTCTCTTGTCAAAAGGGGTAATAATTATTGAAGCTAGCTTAAAATCGGGGACAATGTCGACTGCAAAATTGGCTTTGGATTATGGTTGTGAGGTAATGGTTGTTCCTGGCTCTCCTTTGGATCCAAGATATGCCGGCTCTAATTTATTAATAAAAAATGGAGCACCTTTAATACAAAACTTTTACGATGTTTTAGAAATATTGGGCAAAGATTCTTCTAAACTTGAGCATGTTCACCTTGAAACTAAAAGAATTAGCTATGATGAAGATGACGCAAAATATGAAAAAGTTCTTGCCGCTTTATCAAACAATCCTGTTAGTTTTGATATCATTTCAGAATATACACAAATCGAAATTCCAGAATTATTAAGAATTGTTTCAGATTTAGAGATTTTAGGAAAAGTAATCAAACACTATACAAACGAAATTGCCTTAGCTTGATTGAGGAAGTATGAGGATTAATTCCCAACGAAATGAGTCAATTGCTAAAGAAAAAGAGAAACAACAAAAAGGTCACAGGGCTAGATTATGTGAAAAATTAATAACGGGAGCAAATGATAATTTGCTGGACTATGAAATAGTAGAGCTTATGTTGTTTTTGATTATTAAAAGAAAAGATACCAAACCCATAGCTAAGAACTTAATTGCTAAGTTTAAGTCAATCGATAAAATAATTTCAGCTTCAAAAGAAGAGTTGTTAACTATTGATGGAGTTGGTGAATCAACATTTAAAGCATTGAGAATAATAGATGCAGTTATCAAGTCGGTTGTAAAGAGTAAAATGGCCAAAAGGAATGTAGTAGATTGTTTTGAGGATGTTTTAAATTATTGTAAATGTTATATGAAAAATTTAATTGAAGAAGAATTGAGAATTATTTTTCTAAATTCAATAAATGAAGTAATAAAAGACGATATAATAAAGAAAGGGAGTATAAATGAAATAGAAGCAAGCCCAAGGATGGTCGTAAAAACATGTATTGAAAATGGAGCTAGCGGGTTTGTGCTTGTTCACAATCACCCTAGTGGCGACCCGACGCCTTCTCAAGACGATATTTATGTTACTAAAAAAATAAAAGAAGCAGCCGAAGTATTTAATATAAAGCTACATGATCATATTATTATAGGCGGCGACAGAGCAGTCTCTTTTCGAAATTTGTTAATTATAAAATAGGAGGAGCTATATATAGCCCCTACACGGGCTGATGCTTCGTGAGACAGAAACGATGATTATTTTTCTTCCCCATATTATGCTGATAATTTCTTAAAATTTTTGGGGACAAAAAACAATCTATTAGACAATAAAAAAGTATCATAACCTTTAATTAAGAGTAGGGCGCATGGTGGTCGCAATAGGACTCGAACCTATGGCCACTGC
>JAIRKP010000035.1 GCA_031260085.1 Holosporales bacterium
ATGATTTATCAGTCATGTTTGTGGTTAGCGGAGTTATTGAAATGTATCCCATATTAATAGCCCCCAGATCAGTTTGCAAATCCTTTTCATCGTCTTTTTTACGATAATCCGCAGCTCCTATCCAAAAGTATGGCTTGCCTCTTGGGTCAATTGATTGTATTACGTGATCATCCATTGCCCTTTGACCTTGTGATGTAACTTTGATTCCTTTGACATCCTTCACGTCAACAGCTGGGAAATTGACATTTAAAAAGACTCCTTTGGGAAATTTAAATCTTTCAAATATAATTTTAAGAACAGAAGGTCCAAACGCCTTTGCTATCTCCCAATTTATATCTCCATCTTTAGATAATGTCTGGCTTAAAGCTATGGCTGGAATTCCAAGCAAACATCCCTCCATAGCGGCCGCAACAGTTCCAGAATATATGATATCTTCTGCTAAATTTGCATCACAATTTATGCCAGATAAAAGAAAATCAGGTTTTTCAGCCATAACATGCCTCAAAGCCATGACAACGCTATCTGTTGGCGTTCCATCAACGGAGTATCTATTATCGCTATGCTCTTTTAATCTTAAAGGAGTTTTTAGTGTTAACGAGTGACTAGCCCCGCTCATGTTTGTGTCAGGAGCACACAAGATTACTTCGTCAGCAATTCCCTTTGCAATTTCTTCCAAAACTTTTATGCCTTCGGCGTGAATGCCGTCATCATTACTAATTAAAATTTTCATATTCATCACTCCCTAACAAGGTATTCAATAATTAGATTCAACCTTAAGAGACCATCTTTGGTTAATTTTATATTATTATCGTCTATCATTATATATGAATTTTTCAAGAGGTTAGATATTTTCTTCAGAAGACTATATTTGTTTTTTATAGTTTCACTAAACTCATCCAAGAAAATCCCAACCTTCGATCTCAATCCCATAATTAATTTTTCTTTGAAGACATCATCTTCTGATAATACAACTTCATTGAATATAGGATTTTTTGCCCATAATAACCATTTTTTATTATTTGCTATTTGTTCAATAGCAATCTTTTGATTATTTTTCATAATTCTACTATGCGAACTTGGCCCTATGCCACAATAATTATTGTACTTCCAATATGATAGATTATGCCTTCCCTCATATCCAGGTTTCGCAAAGTTTGAAATTTCATACATCTTAAATTCTGCAGCTTCGGCAATTTCTATTGTCTTTTCTATAAACTTGCTACCTTGATTTTGCTGAGGCAATTGCTTTGAATCTATCAGTTTTTTAAGAGGGGTATTTGGCTCTATTATCAGTTCGTAAAGTGAAATATGCTTAATAGGCAGCTTTAGCGCATAAACCAATTCATTTTCCCAATTCTTCAATATTTGCCCAGGTCTATTGTAAATCAGATCTATCGAAACATTATCAAAATACATTCCCGCCATTTCTAAATACTCTATTGCCTCTAAATAAGAATGTCTTCTTCCAAGTGTTTTTAAATCATTGTCGTGTAGGGCTTGAATTCCAATTGAAAGTCTATTTATGTCTATAGATCTTAAAGTTTTTATTTTAAAGGCATCAACAGAGCTCGGATTAACTTCGACGGTGATTTCAGGGGCAGTCGCAATCTTAAAAAATTTGCGAATCGTATTAAGAATATCATCAAAGAATTTTGTAGGCATAAGAGACGGAGTCCCGCCTCCAAAATATATACTTGTTACTTCTTCAAGATCGTAATATTCTCGTCTGAAATTTATTAATACATTAATGTATCGTTCTTTCCAATAAGCGTAGTCAATCGCAAGATTCTCGCAAGGCACACTAAAGAAATTGCAATACAAGCATTTCGAAAGACAAAAAGGCCAATGAATATATAAAGTCACAACCGGACCTTTATGTGGAAAAAATTCTTTTTGCGATTTGTATAGCGTTCAAAGCGGCGCCTTTTCTTAAGTTATCGCATACACACCAAAATGTTAAGGCTGTGCTTTTTTCGGGATGCTTTCTTATGCGACTAATAAAGACATCGTTTTTATGTTCACAATCTATTGCGGTTGCGTATTCATATTGCTCAGAGTTTTGGATTACTTGGACTCCTTTAAATTCAGATAGAGCTTGGATTGCCTCATTGAGATTTATCTCTTTTTCGAAATCTGCATATACCGAAACTGAATGACCAATAAGAACAGGAACTCTAACGCAGGTTGCTGTTATTGCTAAATCACAAATTCGTAATATTTTTTTTGTTTCATTCATCATTTTCAATTCTTCTTTAGTATAAAAAGAATCAGTAAATTCGTCTATTTGTGGAATAACATTAAATGCTATCTGCTTTTTGAATTGTTTTGGAAATATTGGCTTATTATTTAAGATTTCCTTTGTTTGTTCGAGCAATTCACTAACTCCTTTTTGCCCAGCTCCTGAAGTGGATTGATAAGTTGAGACAACAACTTCTTTCAAGCCAAACAAATCGTGCAATGGTTTTAAAGCCATGACCATTTGAATAGTCGAACAGTTGGGATTCGAAATTATCATCTTATTTCTATATCTCTCAATGTCTTCGAAATTTACCTCAGGAATAATAAGAGGAATATCTGCATGCATTCTAAAATAAGAGGTATTGTCTATTATTAAACAGCCGGCTTTAGCTGCTTTTGAGACATACAGCTGTGATACTTTACTGCCCGCTGAGAAAAGAGCTATATGATATTTGGAAAAATCAACATTCTCTAATACTTGAACTTTTAATTTTGAATAATTTCCAATTGACAGCAATACCCCTTCTGATAGGCTAGAGGCGCATGCAAAAACGTTATCTTGCGGGATTTTCTCTTCGCTTAGAATAGATAACATCTCCCTCCCAACTCTTCCTGTTGCTCCTATTATTATTATTTTCCTACTATTCATAACAAGACCTTGCTTTTCAGACGCTCCCTGGGGCGCGAGTATGGTAAAATTATTATACCATACTCGCGCCATAAGTCTGTCAAGGATCACTGCGTTCTCCTCCTTGACAGACTATTCGCTCTGATACTTTTTAAGTGTTCCCGAAAGCGTCTGCTTTTCGGGCCCTGGGGCGCAATTGTGGTACAATTATTTCACCATAATTGCACCCCAGGGCGGAGTTAGAAAATCTTTTATTTTCTAACTCCGCACCCAATTTACCAGTCTTGGATCTAATTTCCAAGTGCAAGGTAATAATATTTAAAATGTTCTACGTGGAACATTTGTAAATTTATTACCTAATCCAAATATCTTAACCAAGATACATCTTTGAGCATCCCCGTGGTGGCAAATGCTAAGAGATATCTTTGTATTTGCTAGTCAGCTATTGATCTCTTTTTTTTATAGAATTCTTTCGAA
>JAIRKP010000071.1 GCA_031260085.1 Holosporales bacterium
TAATATGTATATATTGAAAAAAATAAGTTAAAATTGCCTAGATTTGTTATTTTGATATTTTACTAATGGGGTTTGAGTCGGAAAAGCAGTATTTTTTTGATCTACTCTTAGATTCAGGAGCAGATTTTCCGATAGCCTTTGCTTCGTGGCGGCTCTATGGTGAGGTAGTATTTGTCTCTGATAAATTTAAAACATTGATACATGCTAGTTCGATTGTTATAAATGTGTATGATTTTTCTCAGCTTGTTTATAAGTATTTTGGAAATTTTTTATATATAGCAGCTGAAAAAGTATTCGTCCAGCAATCTATAAAAAACGAATATTCAGCGTTATTAAAATCCAAATACGATGAGGAATTCTTGCATCGATTAGTTTTTAACAAAATAAAAAAAGTATACGTTTATACCATAGAAAAATCGCAAGATCATGAAAAAGTTAAAGTTAAAAATGATATAAAAGACAATATAGTAGACTCTATACCTATTTACATTTGGAAAAAGAATTTAGACTTGAAGTTGATCTATTGTAATAAAAAATATTCAGATGCTTTAGAAACATCTCAAGAGTCTGCCATTTCTAATAACTTAAGGTTAGTAAATACAAGAAATGAAAAATATGCCACCTACACAGCCAGGCAATCCTTTATCGAAAAAGTTGTAATAAAGGGTAACAGGAGATATCTTGAAATAACGGAACAACCACTTAGCGGGAATACTTCAGCTCTTGGATTTGCGATTGACGTCACTGATAGAGAAGAGCTAAAAAAAGAATACAAAACTTACAAAAAGCAAACCGAAGAAACTTTAGATCAAATCTCCGTTCCAATTGCAATATTTGATGAAAAGATGTCGTTGGTTTTTGCAAATTCAGCTATCGAGAAATTATTTGGATTAGATATTAATCTCTTGCGTGAAAAAAATTTTTCAGAAATAATTTCGGTTTTATTAGAGAAAGGAGCAATTCTGAGCAATAGCAACGAAAAGGAATTTAAAGAAAAAGCAGTATCATTGTTTACAGCAATAATTGAGCCATACCACACTTCTATCAGTCTGCAAAACGGCAAAATAATGAATGTAACTATTTCCCCCAATCATGGCGGTGGACTTATATTTTTGCTCCAAGACATATCTGACACAATTGCTTTAAAAAGAGAAGTTTCTTCAATTTCAGCTGTTCAGCAAGAAACCTTAGATCATTTGAAAGAGGGAGTTGTTGTTTTTGGAACAGATAATCGAGTTAAAATGATAAACTCAGCTATAGAAAATATATTGGAAAATAAAGAAATAATAAATGACGTAGGAATTCATATAAAAGATTTCTTTGAGAAAATTTCTCCGATATTTAATTTAGAGCAAAAAACAGGGCTTTGTATCGAAAAAATCATTAACATGTCAACCCAAAGAGTACAATTTTCCGATACTATTCCTCTATCTTCAGGAAAAGTTTTGGATTATAGCTATGTTCCTTTGCCCGATGGATTAAATTTAATCAGGTTTTTTGACGCAACAGATAAAGCTAACCTTGAGCGAGCTTTAGAGGAAAAAACGGATATAATTTCACAAATCGATAAAATAAAAGCTAATCTTATATCATACATATCATATGAACTAAGAGCTCCATTAAATACTATCATGGGGTTTTCAGATATATTATTAAATCAGTATTTCGGAGAACTTAATGAAAAGCAAATACAATATTGCCAAGGGATTATTGGCTCAGTAAAAAAGACAACCGAAGTTGTTAATGCAATAATCAACTTAACAAGCATAGAAGTTGGACAAATAAAATTAAAGTATACTGAGGTCAATTTATTTAAATTTATCGAGAGTTCATTAGAATTATTTAAAAATAGAGCAAAATTTCAAGATGTCACGTTAAAAAACAACTTTAACGATGAGAAGTTAACAGTTTATTTCGATGAACTATCGATGAATCAAGTCATGTTTCAACTTATTTCAAAAGCCTTAAAACTTACTCCGCCAAAAGGTTGTGTTAGTATTTCTGTTGAAATCTCTCAAAGTGAGCCCGATTATTTTAATATAATAGTCTCAGATACTGGAATTGGAATTTCTAAGGAAGATTTAGAAAAAATGAACAATACCCTATCCGTTGGGATGGGAAATGCGCCAATAGATAATACTATTGAATTTGGATTAGTTCTCGCTAATAATATAGTCCACTTACACAATGGAAGAATCACAATAGCTTCAGAGGATGGCCAAGGTACTGTCGTCAAATGCCACTTGCCAGTGAATAAATGTATCAATTAAACCGAGCATAATGATTGAGGTAGAATGTTTTTAGTTATATTGCCCGAAAAGCAATGGCTTTTCAGGTTCTAGCCCTTTTGAAAACTTTGCTTTTTAGAAAAACAACCACACTTTTTGCATGTTTATCGTTAACAATGAGCAAGGTCAAAAAGTAAGCAATAGTACTACAGGATATACATAATAACAAAAGCATTATGTCCATAAGTGTACTATGGCCAAATTTACAAATCAGAAATATCATAATAGTAATTCCGCTCATTACAACTGAAGAAAATAGAATCTTCAGAATTGAAAGAACAAAATCCGAATTAATTTTAATATAATTTTTTGATTTCCGATAGACGATATATGCATTTACAAAGCCAGACACAGTTGTGCTGATCGCAATACCTTTTGCTTGAAGGGGAACTATTAAGAATGCGTTTAATGCGATATTAGTGATGATTGAACAAATAGCGGCTATTGTTGGCGTTTTTGAATCTTTTTGGGAAAATAAAATTGAAGATAGAACTTTTGCTATAATATAAGCAGGGAGGCCTAATGCAAATATTTTTAAGATATCAACCGTATTTAAAATTGCTTGCTCAGAGAATTTTCCATGTCCATATAATATTGCAATAAATGGATATGCAAGCATTATTAAAATAATAGAGGATGGTATAGTCAAAAGAAGTGTAAACAGAATGGAATTACTACTCAGCTCTTTGATCTCTTCTATGTTTTTTTTTGCGGTTAGCGTCGAAATCTCGGAAAGCATTATCGTTCCAATTGAAATCCCAAACAAAGCTAAAGGCAACTGAACAAATCGGTCTGCTAAATAGATGTATGTTATACATCCGGTCGGCAAGAAAGAGCTAAACAATGAATCCATAAAGATGTTAACTTGTGCAACTCCTGCACCTCCGAGAATTGGAATTAATTTTTTGAAAAATTCTTTTATTTTTGGCGTATTTTTTACTTTACCTATGCTAGGCACATCAAGTCTTATCGATTTTACGGCTATGCATAAATATATGAATTGAATAATGCCAGCTAGTAAGACTCCTAGCGATATGCGATATCCAGCTGTGATTGAATTTTGAAAAGATAGCAAAGAAATTATTAAAATAATATTAACAAGAATAGGAGACAAGGAATATAAAAAGAATCTTTTATTGGCCACCAATATACTGCTATATATTGTGGAAACCGAAAGAAATATTATGCTTGGGAAAATAATTCTTGTGAATTCTATTGCAAACGCTAATTTATCAGGATTGGAAGAAAATCCGGGGGCCATTAGTAGTACAAATTGCTTAGCGAAGATAAAAACTATAATTGAGAAAAACAACATCCACCAAAATATTATACTAAAAATTCGAGAAGAGAAATATCCAGCTGCTTTTAATTTTTTCTTTACAATAAAATCGGTAAAATATGGAACAAAAATGGATTGGAAGCCCCCCTCTGCAAAAAACTTTCTAAAAAAGCACGGAAATTTAAAAGCGATAAGATAAGCATCCATTTCAGCGCATGCTCCTAAAAAACAAGAAAGTAAAATTTCTCTTGCAACGCCTAAAATTCGACTAATTATAGTTAAACCACTAACTGTAATAAATTTTTTGATTAACGACATTTTTCTCTCTATTACATCCTATAAAAAAACGCAGGCGCGAGCATGGTATAGAAATTATACCATACTCGCGCCATCCGTCTGTCAAGGATCACTTCGTTCTCCTCCTTGACAGACTATCTCATAGCAATAAGATATAGGAGGATAAAAGCAGAATATGAAGAGTTATAACAGATATCCTTTTTCGGCCCCCGTTAAATATCGATTATTCTTGAAAAGATAGAACGAAAAGAGTAGAATAAGCTCGAAATCACCAATTGTTTAAAGAAAATAAAATACATGAGCATGATATTCATGTTTAACCCCACAATGCTAGTCTCGGCAATGGAAAATTCAGAGCTCGCGGCGCCATTCTATCATGAGCACGAAGCAGATTCAGCATCTTTCATGGCGGAACTCTCAACAACTGCCGAGATAATCCCTTTTTCAACTCACGATCCAGAGCACGGGCGGGTGTACGACTATAGACAAGGTATTTTACAGATTAACTTCGAAAAATTAACGAAACACACTGGAGAAGGGTATAAAGTTCTCAAGATGACAACAACCCAAATTCAAGAACTAAGAGAAGAAGAAGTACAAAAGTATCTTAGACCACTTATGGAAAAGGGATATCTCCAAGTAAAGAATCCGGACTTCGAAGCCATCCTCGACGCAATAGCGGATCCTGACACAATCGACGGATTGAGGAGATAGACTGACATTCCTAATTCTCATCCCTAGCAGAGCCATCACTAGGCTCTGCCTGACCGAGAAACCTTAATAGACATGGTTGCTATAGATCAAGGAATTCTTAAAATGAGAGAGTTGCTTATTTCCCTTAACAGAGCTATAGAGAGTTCTGCTCCAGTTTGTGCCTTTACAGCTCTCTATAGCAGGTCCTTGCGTCCTGAAGTCGAGTTCCATTTAGCTAACAATTTCCCCGTTTTTTCTGAAAACAATTTCAACTCTATGAATGAATTAATATTAACACACATAGATAAATATTGATTGAGAATACAACAAAAGAGAAAACTAAAAAAGCTATTATATTCCTCGTTTATAAAAACATCGAATGCTATTCCTTTGACAAAGCCGCGCCACGCATCTTTTCCAAATCTTCTAACGATTTTATTAGATTGTATTTTAGTTATTGATGATAATAATTCTTCCGCTTTTAATCTATTCCCACTGGCGAAAATTTCAATTAACTTAGAAATTCCTGAAAATAGATTATTTTCATTAGCTATTGAAATATGAGTCGCTGCTAAATTTGAAATTAACCCCCATAATATACTAGTCTTTTCAATAAATGATATTGGAGTAGTAGGGTTTAATATTGTCTTCGATCTATATCCTCCTGTTTCTATTCCATCTATTTCAAGTTCTGAAAAAGTTGGAATTTCCCTAGCTTCAAATCTATTAGTACATAAAGTTGTTGCATAAACAACATCAGAGTATGACAAAAACGGGTTCATATTTTGATTGACAAAAGAAATATACGTGTCATATCCAGACAGGCCTCTTATATCCGATAATTCACGACTATATGTCCAATATACATCGTGTAAAACATTTGTATCTGAATCTATTGCTAAAGAAAAGTATGGCTGAATAATTCGGTCTTCTTTTGTTTCTATGTTTATCATATGAACATTTAAAATAGAATGTATTTCTATTGCTTTTTCTTTTGATTGATCAGGTATTAATAAGTATTTATTTTTAGTTCCTGTAAATTTAAATGGATCAGACGTAATAGGGAAAAGATTTACAATAGGAATGGAATTTATTATTAATGTATTATTCAAATTAATATCATATATTCTTTCATTGCGTAAATCAATATCTATTATTATTTCAAATTTATCGATATTAATTTCTGAAGAATAAGCAATATATTTATCTAAATTCTTAATCTTGAAAAACATAAACTTTTGCTTAAAATAAAGCATTTCTTGAAATAGCTGAAATGAGTTGTTTGAATACTTAGAAACGGGGTAAACAGACTCATCATCCGAAAATCCACAAGGCATTATATCGCTTGCTTCCATTTTAATAAATTTTTCTTTAACTTTGATAAATATTGTTTTTAAATTATCTGAAAAAATAGCTTCATATATTATCAAAGCATCTTCTATAATTTCTGAATTAATGTAAAATAACATATCTTTTATTTTCATCTTTTCGATGGGAACAGATAAAGTATTTATGTCTACCTTAATACACCATCCATCTTTCCCTCCCATTTCTTTGTTTGTTTTCTCTAAACTAACAGAGCCTATTGATATAGGGTACAAATCTATATCAAATAGTGTTTTAAAAAGACAAGAATCTCCAGATTTCGAATTGACAAACAAATTCGTCCCCTTAGGGACGCGCACTATATCTGATATATTCGTCTTTCCGGAATTATAGAAATTTGCAACACTACATGGCGGGAAAGAACTTATAAGGCTTGGATATAAAGCTGAGAGTAAATAAAAAGCTATGGATTGCTCAGTATTATCGATTTGTTTATTTAATTTTGCAGCCATAAAGGCTACTGATTCTATAATTCGTTCTGTATGTGGATCTGATGATTCGTTGTTTTTTATGTCTAATTTCGCAGCGATTTGAGGATGTTTTTTAGCAAATTCGCCACCTCTTTCCCTGAGAAAAAGGAGTTCATCTTGATAATAATTCAAAAAATCCTTCATTTATAACTTTGATGTTTTTTAAAAAAATTTTCGTATATATTAGAAAAACTTTATCATTGTTAACTTAAAATTAACATTATTTTTTTAGACTTAGCCTAGATACATGCGAATAAAAGATATGGAGAATATCCGTGAATCAAGATATTTCAAAAGGTTATATAAAATTATTCTTTATTGCCACAACAATGGTTTTGATAGACATTGCTTGTAATACGGTCCAGGCTTCTGAATCTGAAACAGGAGAAGATGTAATAAATGATATTGCAGGTATGGATTCAAATGTTGTGCAAACGCCTGATTTCCAAAATAATAATGGGATGCCGCCCCCTCAAAACCTGCCAGATGCAAGTCAAATAAATTTAGGAATTGATGATAACAGTGGGGCAACTACCTTGCCGACCCTTGCAGATATCCAAAATCCGAGTGCGGAACAAATAGACTCCAATGTATCGCAATTGCCAAATAAAATCATAAATCCGCAATCTGACAATAGTAATGCTCAAAGTTCGTCAGATGCAAGCCAGATAAATTTAGGATCTGCTGATAATAGTGGTGCAACTGCTTTGCCAATTTCTGAGCTTTCCACCACTGCATCACAATCTCAAGCAGAAGTTGCTGAGAAAAAACAGGTGCATTTTATAGATGAAAGTGGAGTCGTGTATAGCGCAGAAGGTATCGATATACCGCAGGCTATGGTTGGTAAATGGCTTTTCTGCGCCAAAGATCTTGAGGCAGTCAAAAATAGCCTAACAGTCGAAACTGAAAAGCAAAAATCCTCTCCAACTAGTAAAACTTTTAATTCTCCACAGAATGGGCAGATGATTATGCCGCAGCAACAGCCTTCTGGATTTAATCCTCAATACAATCAGAATGGGCAGATGATGCCACAGCAACAGTCTTCTGGATTTAATTCTCAGTATCAACAGAATGGGCAGATGATGCCACAGCAACAGTCTTCTGGATTTAATCCTCAGTATCAACAGAACGGGCAGATGATGCCACAGCAACAGCCTTCTGGATTTAATCCTCAGTATCAACAGAACTGGCAGATGATGCCACAGCAACAGTCTTCTGGATTTAATCCTCAGTATCAACAGAACGGGCAGATGATGCCAC